>NZ_JAUBOZ010000060.1:0-47038 GCF_036700475.1 Microcoleus sp. T2B6
GTTTGAGGATGAATTAGAACTCGCCTACGCCGTAATTCATGGAGTAGAAGTTAGAGGAAAAAGAGGAGATTACCCTACACAACGTATTAAATTCAAGTCCAGTCACCCGACTTAATATTTTGTTACATACTTATGGATTTTCCCGCCGACCTACTTACCAGGATCGGCCTGGTAACGCAGATCGGGGGGCTCTGCCTCCAATTTTACTCCGCGAGGCAAAGCCTTTGGATATCGGTTTCCAAGAATAGCCTGGGAACGAGTTAAAATTATTAATAGCTCCATTTCCCACTTGAAAGTGATGAGATATACTTCAGATGATGTGCTGTGGCTAAGTGCCAGTCCGAGTTTGCAATTATTCGATCTTTCTCTCCTTAACTACTTAAATCAGTCAGTACCAATACAAATATGGGAATACGAACAAACGCAAGATGAAGCGTGTTCTTTAGATGTCGCCGTTGAGCTACTACATCACTATTTGAAAGCGCGGAATCGCCCAATTCATCTAATCGGTCACAGTACCAGCGGACTAATTGGTTTAATGTATGCCCGCCGCTATCCTCACAAAGTCAGCTCTTTGGGACTGTTAGCTGTCGGCTTGCCATCTGCTATTAATTGGCAAGCTCATTACTATACACATCTTTCTGCTTTTTCCTGGAGTCGCGAACAAATTTTAACTCAAATGGTTGGCGATATGCTGGGAGAACAAAATCAGTATATCAATCAAAGATTTGTATCATATTTTGAAAAAGATTTAGCACTTTCGCCTTCGCCTCACTCGTTATTTAGTACGACCAATTTATCCGATGAGGGGGTAGAAGTACCTTTGTTGTTATGCAGTAGCAAGACAGACTTTGTAGTATCCCCTATTGTCATGCGCCGCTGGCTTAAGTTTCTGAAAAAAGGATCTCGACTTTGGGAATGTAAAGAGGGTAGGCATTTTTTTCACCACTTCTATCCAGAACAAGTGGGCGAAAAAATACTGAATCTTTGGCTGTCTCTACACAGCCGGCAAGCAATTTTAACTTTTAAATTTTAGGTCGCAATTGCTATTCCCTGTTCAAGTGACACCGAAAATTTCTGTGGCCAAGACTAGATAAATCTCGGAAATTTCGGGCCATTTTTGCAGACCTGCTTCTACTGTTTTGCCGCAGTTCCCCCAGTTTATTCTGCCAATTTTAGTTGGTAGGGTTTTGAGGGATGGAGTTTGAGTTATCATCAGTTTATTTGTGAGATTTTAGAATAATTGTAAAAAATATTTAACATATGTTCAGATGTGTGAGTAAATGGTATGCTAATTTTATTGGATTTGTCAATTAGTTTTTTTGAATGAAACGCAGAGGCGTTCTTGATGCAGAGGAAGGTAATAGGAGATTAAAAAGGAATTATTGGCAACGATTATAAAATATTTTAACATCCGGTTAACAAACTCAGCCTTAGCGGGGGCTGAGGGATACTGAGTATCGATCGAATTTTAATGACTCGCCCCAACTCCTCAAATAGCGATCGAGCAAGCATATATACTTAAATGTTAGGGCGGACAGAGTGGCATCGCCCCTACCGATTCACAATTTATCAAGAATTATGCCAGCAAGTTTTCTGCCAAAATCGATCGCACAACTCACAGAATCTACCTCAATTGCCTTAGCCCAAAGCATTCAACGAGAGGCAATTACAACTCCCCTATCTTCTGGGCCAATTGCCACAACCTACGTGCGCCAAGGCAGCGGCAACACACCGATTTTACTACTTCACGGCTTCGACAGTTCCTTGTTTGAATTCCGCCGCCTGTTGCCGCTGCTGGCTGCCGAAAATGAAACTTGGGCGGTTGATTTGTTGGGTTTTGGCTTTACAGAAAGATCGGCTGGTTTGGCATTCAGCGCGAGGGCAATTGAAAGTCACCTTTACTATTTTTGGAAAACGCTAATTTCGCAGCCTGTAATCTTAGTCGGTGCTTCAATGGGAGGTGCAGCCGCAATTGATTTCACTCTCAATTATCCCGAAGCTGTAAAACAATTAGTGTTAATAGATAGCGCAGGTTTTGCCATCAGTTCTAATAAGGGAAAGTTTTTAATTCCTCCTTTAGGATATCTGGCAACTTCATTTTTACGCAATCCCAAAATTCGCCAGCGAATTAGCGTCAATGCTTATTTCGATAAAAATTTGGCTTCTCTAGACGCTCAAACTTGTGCTGCTTTACATTTGGAAATGCCCAACTGGAATCAAGCTTTAATTGCGTTTACCCAAAGCGGCGGTTACGGTGGTTTTGGGGAAAAATTATCGCAAATTCAGCAGCAGACGCTGATTTTGTGGGGAAAACAAGACCGGATTTTGGGGACGGCGGATGCGGAAAAGTTTGCCAGGGCGATCGCAAATTCTCAACTAATTTGGATACCCGACTGCGGGCACGTTCCCCACTTAGAAAAGCCACAGATTACCGCGCAGCATATTTTAGAATTCATCACAAAAAGCGGACTCACGCAAAAAAATTAAACCTAGGGTGCGCTGCGGCGCACCTTACATATATGTTTTCCCTTGCACATTGGTATACTTTGAGTTCAAATAGACAGGTTTCAAACTTTCGGCAAATACTTTTGTACTATCGTCCATCCTGTAAGCAACACAGTCACAAATCCCCCAAACAAGGCCACATTAGTGCCGATGTGGAGGGGACGCGCCCAAGGATGTTTAGGGCCAATTTGCAGCCCGCTTCCAACAGAAACCAACACCAAAGCCACAACAGCTAACCCCGCCGGTAAATGAGCCGAGTGACCCAAATTGCCGTAGTATCCTAGCGTACCGACTACACCAATTCCCAGCAGTAAAATTACCAAAGTCGCCATCCCCGCACCAGTGGCTAAATGAAAGGGACGCAGCCATTTTGGGCGCGGTTGTTTGGTACTCCTAGCGGCAAACATCCACGTTCCAGTAACGGCCAGCAACAGGTAAGCCAACAGGGAAACACCCATTGACCAAGCCGCTATTTTCCACAACCACAAGAAAGAAGGCAGATTCATCGGTTGCATCCCTAATTAGGATTTTCCACAAAAGGTTTCTTTCCGATTTTACCTGCACTTGAAAGCAAAAATGAATTATTTTGAGAGAAAGTGCGATCGGACTATCCACAGATTGCATCAGTCTTACCTTGAAGTCAAACGAACTTTCTCCGATACTCAGCTTAATTTACGCTAGAGATTTGTCGCTCACCTTTTTAGGAGCCACCTTTCCATTCTAGCTGGCTGGTTTTGCTCTCCATGAAAGGCATTTTATAAAACCCTAATTTTTGTTCTAAGATTAATCGGAAAAAAGGCAGACCTTCAATCAAATATCTTTTCCACAACCTTCTCGGTTCACTTAACAGTCGGTACGCCCATTCTATGCCGACTTCGCTCATCCATTTGGGAGCTCTGGCTTTGGAACCAGCTTCAAAATCAATGGTTGCACCTATCCCTAAGAAAATTTTGACGTGTGTAAATTTGCTCCTGTATTTAACCAGCCACTTCTCTTGCTTGGGGGACCCCACCCCTATTGCCAGAACTGTCGCTCCTGATTTATTGATCGCGTCAATTATTGTTTCACATTCTTCCTCATTTTTTTCAAAGCCAAAAGAAGGAGAAAGTGCTTCAACCACTATTTCTCTACCAATTTTTTGGTTAATTTTTTCCTGGGCTTTCCTAGCAATACCTTCAGCAGCTCCTAGCAAAAATATTTTAATCTTCTCGTTATCTTTGTGATACATATAAAATGCAGGAAACAAATCCGAACCTGAAATTTTTTCTTTGAGAGGAGTACCCAAAAACTTCGAGGCATACATCAATATTTGACTGTCGCAGACTCTATAACTAGATTTATTGTAAGCTTCATAGAAGTCGCGGTCATTCTGCAACTTAATCAAGTGGTCTACATTTGGCGTAAATACAACACCGCCTTCGCAGTCGAGTTTTTCAAACAACTCTGTTATTGAGAAGTTATCTATCGAGACATTCAATAAATTAACTGTTTTCATTTATGATGCCCTTGCCGCTTTAGATTAATAAACTACAACTCAAACTATTATAACCCACAATACAGTTTCGGGTTTTAACTACTTGGGGGCTTCAGTGAACATACTTTTCTCAGTATATCCTCCTAGACCCTACCTGTCTACTCAGGATTTTTAAAGATTATGTAAAGAATCAGCTCGTTTTAGAAAAAGTGTATAAAGCGAATTTTTAAGTTTACAACTCGCAACACAGTTTTAATAAAAAAGCCATCCCGTGCTCATACTTGTTGAAGCATGGCAACTGAATGTAAAAAAGAGTTTATGAGATTAAAATTTTAGCCTAGTGAGAAATATCTCGCAACTTCCGAACTTGATTTCATGCAAAAATGGTAGATTTTTTAGTTGTTGTCTCCACGGAAGGCAAGATAGTGTCAAGCTTGAAGTGAAGCGGCGATCGCATTCCTGAAAATCATCCTAATTTTTGCTGAACCAGCGACTGTCTTCTTGGTGGCGAACTGGTTTTCTTGGGCTTAAGACTTTCTGGAGCTTTTAAGACCAGACCCGATATTGCTCCAGCAATCAGCGCAAAAATCGGGTTAGTCATAGCGTTCAAAACACAGTCAAACACGTACATAGTTAAGGCTACTCCCAGGGCGGCAGCGGGCGCTACTTTGGGATTAGACCAGGTTCTGGCGGGATACTTCACGCAAAAGACGATAACAGGAAGTAACAATGAAGAAAATAAACTAACTAAACCGACTACACCGTGGACGCCAAATGCAATAATCCATAAGCTGTCGGTGACTGAGATATCTTGACCCCACTCGCTATACACACGGTTCCCGCCGGAATCGCCCCAGCCAAAAAGAAAGCTTTGCCGCGCTTTTTCCCCCAAAATCTCTTCCATGTCAAATCTAAACTTCAAAGAGCCGGCTCGTTCTTCGCCAAATATTTGAGTGATGAAGCCAATCACGTCTTTGCTAGAAAATTGACCCGATGCAGCTATGTACAGATAAAACACTATATATCCAATTATGAATAGTAGGGGCAAAGAGGTGCGAAACCACTTGGCAGAGAATAATACGATCAACGCGAATACAAATAAACTGTAGGCGCCAGTCGAACGGCACAGGAAAAAAGCGATAGTTAATATAATTGCTAAAGTCTTGATGTTACGCCCCATAAACTTTTTGAGCGTCCCTGTTTGCCAAAGCCAAACTGCAATTAAGGCGGCTGTCATCATCCACAGCCCCACCATCAAACCGTGCTGCATAAACACTACTGGTCTCCACCCCCCCAAACGCCTTGCTTGACCCCAGTCCTCAAAGGCATTGACGCCGTAAACCATTTGGTGCAGAGTTGGGCCCTTAACCCCTTCAATTAAAGTAAAAGGGATGTAGGCTAACCCACCTGCAAAAATCCCGATCGCCAATTGTCGCAGCCCGTCTAAACTACCCACATACAAGCGTCCTAAAAAATAAGGCAGACCCCAAGCAACGATTTGGTTGAGAGTCGGAGAAATCGGGCTGCCACCATTACTAAGTTGTGAAACGATTGGGCACAAACAGTAAATTACCATTGGCACGTCCAGCCAACCGGGCTTAAAAGAGGTGATGCGCGAAGTATCGTAGATAAGAGTCCCCAGCAAAATGCCGTAGCAAGCTGCGGAGATTTTGGTATACGCTGGCAATAGGGGGATGGGATAAGAAGCTTGCGGTAAAAACAGCCACGCTGCCACAAAACTTATAATTACCGCCCGCTGAGCCGGAAACCTCACAAACAGGTAAAAAACGACTGGAATAAAGCCGAACATAGCAACTGGGATTAATGCAACCATAGGTCTTTTTTGGCAGTAAAATTGTAGAAAGACAACTCAAATTGCCCGATAAAAATTGTCGCTTAAACGATCGCCCAACCCCAATCTTTTAAATCAACCTCAATTTTACGTCTTGTTCGTTAATTGTGCCTGACGTTCCAAAGCAGTGTATAGTGCCGCCTCGAAGAGATTAGTTGCATCCTCCCAAGAATAATTTATTACCGTCTCCAAAGCAGTCTCGGACATTGCGCGCCATTCGGCATCAGGCAAGTGACAAATCTGCTCGATCGCTTTTGCCATATCCTCTGGGTCTTCTGGCTTGACAAGTATGCCACCCCCGCCAGCAAGTAGTTCCGGAGCCGCACCAGCAGGAGTGCCGATGACTGGAGTGCCGCAAGCCATAGCTTCTAAAATTGGCAAGCCGAAGCCTTCGGAGCTGCTGGCAAACAGCCAAGCATCGCATTTGCTGTAAAATTCTTTTAGTTGGTCTTGAGTAGGTGCTTTATTATACTCAGTACCAGGCGGCAGAAAATTGGGAGGAGGAGTATCGCCGGAACCAAAGGCAACTAAACGAAGGTTAGGATTTTTTTCAGCAGCTATTGAGAAAGCTTTCAGGGCCAGAGCGCAGCCTTTCCAAGGAGTTGTAGTATAGTACATCCCGACTGTGGGAACTAATTGCTTGCCTCGCGGCTGCTTCGCTCGCGACTGGGGGTCGTAAAACTGTTTGGTGTCCACGCTGGGAGGGACGAGAGATACAGACAAATCGCCGTATTTATTCCGAGCTATGTCGGCCAGCCACTGGGCCACAGCGATTTTGTGCATCGGCAGCAGCCAAGTTGCCTCTACTCGACCTTTTGGTACGTAGTCAAAAGCCTCATAATGTTGGAGAAAATATACTTTCGTTCCTTTGCTGGGAGAGAGTTTTGCCACCCACTCGGCAGTTTCCCACCAAGTAGCCATGACAATATCGGCATCAGGTACGTCCACATCGGTAATTGGGCGGTTGGTTTCGAGAACTCGACTTTCGACCTCCACTTTATCAAAGTGAGACTTTGGTGTCTTGGGAGGGGACTCCCAACCCCTACCCCTCAGCAACGAGCGCAATTGTTGGATCAAAGCCGGTTGCCACGGGGGTTGAGAGACGATAAATATTTTGTGTCCTCGCTTTTGCAGCAGTTCTGTGTAAATAGATAACACCCTCATGCCACCTGTAAGACTAAGGGTAGGAAGGACAAAAGTAATTTTCATGAGTAGATGCTGAAGATGGATACTGGTTAAAACTCCTCCATAACAGCAAGTTCGCACTTACCAGCCTCTTTTGGCTTTTCTGCAGGGTGCGGGTGTCTGCAGGAGGGATCGTCACTTGATAGTCAAGCCGATCTTACTTTGTCGTCAGGGACTTTTCCCAATTACAAATGGGCAGATGTTTGACGACAAGACAAGTTTAACCTGTAACGGAGCCAGCCTTAAAACCTCCGTTGCCCTCTGGTTCAGATTTTGGCATCAATATATAACCAGTATTCCCTCGTCGCTGCAGTCAGAATTCGTCTCTAGACTGCTGGGTAGAAAACAGGATATGGGCGATTTTAGTTTTGGCAGAAGCACCCCACCAAACGATATTGAGTTTCTGCTGAGAATCCCGCCCCACAGCGAGTGGCTAGCGCAGAATTTCAAATGGCTGCAGTTAGCAAACCGGAATTGGTGGGTTTGCCACTACTGGGTCGGCATAGGGAGAAAAGGAATCTATGTTAACCTCGCGCTGCTTAGATTTCTCTACAGCAACTTTCAATGCCGCTTCAAAATGAGCCGCGGCATCATCCCAAGTATAATTGTTCACCTTGGCATAGGCGGCTTCGGACATGGCTTGCCACTTGGAATTTGGCATCTGACAGATACGCTCTATGGCTTTTGCCATTTCTTCGGGATCTTCTGGTCTTACAAGTATGCCAGTACCGCCGCTCAAAATTTCAGGAGCAGCGCCTGCGGGGGTACTGATGACGGGAGTGCGGCACGCCATCGCTTCAATAATGGGCAAGCCAAAGCCTTCTGAGCGGCTCGCCAGCAGCCAAGCATCGCATTTGCTGTAATAGTCTTTGATTTTGTCTTGGTCGGGTTGAATTACATACTCAGCATTGGCCGGTAAGGGCAATTCCGAGGAGGGGGCCCCTGTACCGAAGGCAACCAAACGCAGGTTGGGGATCTTTTCTGCTGCTAGGGAAAAAGCTTTGAGGGCGATGTCGGTTCCTTTCCAGTAGATTGTAGAGTACATTATGCCAACTGTAGGAACCGATTGTTTGTTGCGAGGACAGGCGTAAAATTGCTTGGTGTCCACGGTAGGAGGAGCTAAGGAAACTTGGTCATCGCCATATTTAGTCCAAGCTAGGTTAACTAACCACTGAGAGATCGTAATTTTGTGCATGGGCAGCATCCAGGTTGCTTCTACTCTACCTTGAGGTAGATAGTCAAAAACTTCGTGGTGCTGGATAAAATAAGCTTTGGCTCCTTTGCTGGGAGAGAGTTTGGCTACCCACTCGGCGGTTTCCCACCAGGTTGCAACTACTACGTCAGCATCAGGTACATCTTTGTCTTCTACCGGGCGGTAGTGATCGGTAATTTTGTGTTCTACACCTAAGTTATCGAAAAATGAGGGTTCGTTTTCAGGTGGGGAAATCCAACCGCGTCCCCGCAGCAGCGACTTGACTTGCTGGCGCATACTCGGTTGGGGGTGGGGTAGAGAGATGACGAACACGGAGTGTCCTCGCTTTCTCAAACGTTCTGCGAAAATAGATATTACTCGTATTCCACCAGTCAGAGACAGAGTAGGAAGAACAAAGGTGATTTTCATTTTTAAGTCCCGCTGAAGACTCCGGCTCGCGTACGACGCTGCTACCAGCGCTGATTTTAGAGCCCTAAAGGAAAGAGGGGCGGGTGAATATTAATTACCGCTTTCCTGGTGTTTACATAGAATCTAACCGAGTGACTGTTCGCAACACCCCAATATCTATCTACCAAAACTTCGCTGTCATTGCAATGATAATAACGATGGATGCGATCACGGAACAGTTCCCATAGGGATAATTTGCAGGTAAGCGAAATTTCTTCCCTAAGATGGATACCTCATCAAGTAGGAGCTTTGTTCGCCACAAACACCAAGCTAGACCACAGCATCTGTTAAAGATAACATCATTTACTATCCAACGGACAGGGATGTACGGGAAACCGAATATCAGCCAACTTTTAATGTGGGGATAAAGGTAGCATTAACAACAATACGCAGGATATTGACATCGCCTTTGGCCAAATTTTATACTGCATTCAAGAGGGAAATTCTTACCTTGAGAATGGTGATTTCCCCATCGATATAACACATCTAAATATCGATCGGTGGCTATGATTTTTTGGTAACTGTGGTGTCGGTATTGCTTGATACACTATCCTATTTTTTCAAGATTCAGAGATGGTGGTTTTCTCAGATACCTGCAGGGGCGCGATCGCCCGAATCAGCGTCGTGGACGCGCGAATGAGGGGAGAAACCCTGTTTTTCAAGCGATATCCCTCGCCCTCAGTTTTCGTATGTTCATGAAAAAACCTGGTTGATTCGTCCACTGTTTGAAAAAATAGGTTGCCCAATCGTGCTACAGAACATAGAGTTTCACCGATATAAATTTAATTAGCTGCCTGAGTTTTAAATTTGTTAATAAAAGGCGATCGCCTGAAAAATTTGCCACAAGAAACTGCCACTGCCGGGCAGAGTATATGTAGCGTTCCTGCCCAATTCCAGTCTAAGTAATTACCGTAACAAAACTTGAGCAGCAACTTATCAAATGACCCTATAAAGATCAAAGGAATACTCAAGGGGGATCGGCCTATATCGTGCAAACTTTGACTCCTAAGCAGTAGCAGCAGCTTCGTGATATGTATCAAACGATTTCGCCTACAAAAAATTTGATGTTATGAAAGCATAATTTTTCCTAAGTAGGCAATTCCAGATGACAATCGGTGTGATCTTGGGGGCCGGGCCGCCGATGCTTGTAGCGATATGTGGGCCAGTTTTCATGCAGCTAAAATTATGCGATCGCAAGCAAAACCGAACCTAGAATTAAAAGCAAATGCCTTAACCGCAGGCATCTTCCTGTGGGAAGATATGAACGTTCGATTATTGCACAGCATCAGTCAATAGCCGAGTTCGGATATTGACTGATGCTGAAGAATGGATTAGTTTTAAAGTCAGCGATACTGGAATTGGAATGAATACAGAGCAAATTGAGAGAGTATTTCAAGCTTTTAGGCAAGCGGACGAGTCTACTACTCGCCGATACGGCGGTACGGGTTTGGGATTGGCAATCGCCCAGAAATTCTGTCAGATGAGGGGGGGAGATATTAGTCGGGAGAACGAGTTGGGAAAAGTGTCAATTTTTACTGTATAATTGCCGACGATACTCGCTGAAAAAGCAGCTAGTTAAAGAGGATTTGCCAACCAATAATTGCCAAGGCCAAATCTGCGATCGCGTGGCTGATATAACTCGACCAAAGCGAACGGTAAGTCACATAAGAGTGCGACCAAATTATCCCGGCGGCGAAGACAGCTAAGGAACCTAAGAGAACAGCCGGCCAGTCGCTGTAAGCTGCTATTACAAAAATGTGGTGGAGGCTGAAAAATAGCGAACTCAGAAATATTGCTTTTGTGCCCGGTATGAGAATCTGGCACTTGTTGCAGACAAACCACCGCCAAGTAAATTCTTCAATCAGCGAGTTAACTAGCACAAAATATGCTTCTACAATCAAGTAAATAGTAGGGCTGCTAATACCTAATTGGTACGATTTTTCTTTAGCAACTACAGGATCGATCCAGTGCTGGCCAAAAAGGCTATAGATACCCAGAATTACCGCAAACATGAATATTCCCCAAATAGATCCATCCAGCAATTCTTGGCGCTTGGGCAGGGATAAACGCAGCTTTTTGCGATCGACAAAAACAGACCACGCGATCGGAAAAACTAGCAACCAAACTTGACAAAAGACTGACAGTGTTTGTCCCCAGCTTCCAGGGGCAATATACAAGGCTGCTATGATACCAATACTAGCCGCAGGTACAAGCAGTGTTAGAGCCAATAGTGCTGATTTGCGATCGCCCATATCCAGCATTTTTCACGCTTCATTTAAAAATAGGATTGAGATCAAACGAAAAAGCTTGGTGGCGCCCGACAGATTATACCATTTTCAAGAAACAATGCAACTGTAGGCCAGTGTTCCAAACCCTTATGCCGTCAGCCATTCCCAAGTGTTTAATCTAAAATTTAAAATGGTATGAGTTTTGTGCCGCTTATAAAAGTGGCGCTTATTTGTTGCAACTAAAAATTGGTAAAATGGCGATCGCACGGACGATCCTACTAACCCGGAATTACTCTAAATCTACTCAGTTGTCTGCTTTCTGAAATCCGAGCGATCGTTCTATTTCAGGTTGAGCACCATTTTGCAGCCAATCAAGGGGTTTTTCTGCTATTTGGGCTGGATTTACCCATATAATATCTTTAAGCGGATCAATATCTACTGCTACTTTAGCAAAACTTTGTCTCACTTTGTTATCAAGTGAAATTACTGTGCGATCGGTAGCGATCGCAGCTTCCACCAACCGCAAATCTTTAACCATTACTTCCCGCTCTTTATCGCTCTCGGCTATTGCTTCTACTTGACACCACAAATCATTATCTACCGCGATATCGCAGGGACATAATTTCTTCTTGGCCACCATCCGGCGCAGCCATATACGAGCAGATTTTGATTGATGTTTGTTCCACTCATCTCTAATATCTGGAGTCATCACAACTCGGTGAGAAAGATGCAAGACAGCTTCGAGAAAATCCCGACAGTACACCGATATGGGATAGGTTGCATCTTCTCCACCAGCAGCACGCGCAACAGAAGCATCTATTACCAGGCGTTTAGAAACTTTATCTGCCATGTTAACGCTTCCACAAAACAGCTTCTGCTGCATCCAAATAGCGGTTTTCTAGATGCAAAGAAACATCGCCCAAATCTTCAGGCCAATCTCCAAAAGCTCCCGTCTCGTCTAAATCGGCACTGCTGACTTCTGTAACACCATCGTCGCGCCGTTTAAACCAGTGAAGTTTTACTAAATCCGGTAATATTTTACCCTCGGCAACTAACGATTGAACTGCTAAAAGCAGCAATTCGCTGTGAGTTTCTATAACTACTCGCACACCTCGATTTGCAGCATCAACTAATATCTCTGCTAAAGCAGCTTGAGCGCGAGGATGCAAGTGAATTTCCGGCTGTTCTAGGTAAACTAATTGTCCTGGTTCTGCTACAAGCAAGGCAACTAAAATAGGCAAAGTTTGCGATACCCCAAAGCCAACATCAGCAATACTAACCGTATCGCTTGCACTCCCGCTGCGGGAGAAACGACCTACCAGCAGTTCAATTTGTACGTCATTAATCTGTCTGGCTTCAACTTTCCAATTGAGTCTCAGGAGTTCTAAGGCTTGACCCAATTTTATCAGTCGATCGTCCCACGTTTCTTGCCAGGAATTAACTATACTAGCAACATAATTTTCAAAAATTCCAGTAAATTCACTGCCAAATGCTGCGATATTGTAGGTGCGTTCTGGATTGCCTCTTGATCCGGGAACATGAATTATCTGGCGAATATGTTTTTGAAAGTTTATTGCCAAATGGGACGAATCCAACTGACTTTCGCCAAGTCGCAAGTCGAGAAAACCTCGCACATTACTCACCCTCCATAGTGGCGGTTCTTCCTCAATATTATCTAATAAGGTATAGTAATTTTCCGCCAAGTATTCGGGAAGAAGCTCAATCACTTCTTGATGTCGCATTCCCGGATAAATAGTAATAATTTTATCGCTATCAGGAAAACAGTAAATTGCCTTGACAATTCTAATACCAGGTTTTGGCTGCTTGCTGAAAACGCTTTTCAAAAAATTATCTCTCTCTAGATTAACCCTGACGTAAAACTCATCGTTGTAGTTTTCAGGTGACAGTTTAGACAATACCTGTTCTGCTGATGTAAATTTAACATTAGGCCCGTCAAGTTTTAAACCACCGGGGTCGTAAGGGGCTTCTAGCGTTTGCTTCATCAGCAATAGTGGCTGCATGATGCTAGACTTACCAGAACTGTTGGCACCGGCTAGAATTGTCAGCGATCGCACTTCAATCTGGCACTCTTCGTAAATAGACTTGTAGCCGCATACTGCAATTTCAGTAATTCCCTGTACAGGCTCTTCGTTCTCGGTTTCAAAGAAAGTGGATTGAGTCATAATATTATGGTTGTATTTGCGGCTATAAATACCATAATATAATCTAATCCCTAGTAGCTGTGTATTTTGGCTGAATGACGATCGCAATTGACTTTGGAACTAGCAACACCGTCGTCGCTCGCTGGAATCAAGTCCTCCAGCAGCCCGAAACTTTGAAATTACCGGGATTGTCGGCAATCTCGGCTCAAAATCCGCCCCTAATTCCCAGTTTACTCTACGTTGAGGACGCTGCTCAAAGTAAAGTCATACTCGGTCAGCAAGTCCGCGACAAAGGCCGGGATTTGAGTGGAGATTCTCGGTTTTTTCGCAATTTTAAGCGGGGAATTGGCACTTCTGTTCAGGGTTTTGTGCCGGAACTTGATGGGAAACTTATTACTTTTGAACAAGTAGGTGAGTGGTATTTGAGCCAAATTGTGAACTCAATTCGGGAACTGCCTTTGCCGATCGACTCTTTGATTTTTACAGTGCCTGTAGATAGTTTTGAAGCTTACCGCCATTGGTTGGGCAAAGTGTCTCAATCTCTGCAAGTAGAACAGGTGCGGATGGTGGACGAGCCTACGGCGGCTGCTTTGGGTTACGGTTTAGCCGATCGCGAAAATCTGTTAGTCATTGATTTCGGCGGCGGAACTCTAGACCTTTCTTTGGTGCGTTTGGACGCTTCCTCCGACAAAAAGCCACTCGGTTTTATTCTTAAGTGGGGCGAAAAGTTATTAGCTGAATCTTCAGCGCAAAAAACAAAAGTTGCCCGGGTTTTGGCTAAAGCCGGACAAAATTTAGGCGGTTCTGATATTGATAATTGGCTGGTTGACTATTTTGTGCAAACAAAAGGGCTGGCAAAATCTCCCATTACAACGAGATTGGCAGAACGGTTAAAGATTCAGTTGTCTTTAGTAAATCAGGCGGTTGAGGTTTATTTTGATGACGAAAATTTTGAGAGTTACGAATTAGAATTAGACCGAACTCGTTTTGAATCTATCCTCGCGGAACATCAGTTTTTTGACAAACTGGACGAGTGCATGAATCAAGTATTGCAGCAAGCGCGGCGCCAAGGCTTAGAAATTGGCGACATCGACGCAGTTTTGCTAGTTGGCGGTACTGTGCAAATTCCCGCTGTCGGGCGTTGGGTGCAGCAATATTTCGATCCTGCAAAAATTCGCTGCGACAAACCCTTTGAGGCGATCGCCCAAGGTGCTCTGCAACTGAGTCAAGGCATAGAAATCAAAGATTTTCTCTATCACAGTTACGGAATTCGCTACTGGAACCGCCGCGAAAATTGCCACAGTTGGCACAGTTTAATTAAATCTGGCCAGTCTTATCCGATGAGCGAACCAGTAGAATTAGTCTTGGGAGCTTCTTTAGAAAATCAGCCTAGTATAGAATTAATTATCGGCGAATTGGGAGCGGAAACTGGCGGCACGGAGATATATTTTGACGGCGACAGGCTAATTACTCGCCAACTCGCGGGTCAAACATCGGTACAGCCCCTAAATGATAAAGAAGGAGCACGCAGCATCGCTCAATTGACGCCGCCTGGGTATCCGGGGAGCGATCGCATAAAAGTTTTGTTCCGCGTGGACGCACAGCGCTTTTTGCGAATTACCGTGGAAGATTTGCTGACAAATGAAACTTTGTTAGAGGATAAACCCGTGGTGCAGCTAAGTTAAGAATAGGTTTTACAGGTAAGGTGCGCTTCGGCGCACCCTACTGATTGCGTTCAAAAAAAATTGTTAAAAGCAGATGAACTACAAACTAGAATGTCCACTCTCTCCAGAACTAGAAAAGTATCGCGACAGAATCGAAGCTACCATTAAACCTTACATCGAAATTCAAACCCAGAATAATGATGACGTTAATTGGTGGCAGAGTAAATTTGGGGGATTTCCTTATTTACCTAAAGGCTTTGAATATCCCAAAACTTGTGACGGTAAATATTTATTTTTGCTAGCGCAACTCAACTTTGATGAAATACCGCCTTTAGATGGTTTTCCCGATCGGGGGATTTTGCAGTTTTATATAGCCGACGATGAACCATATGGTTTAGAATTCGGCAATTCCGCCGATGTAGATAATCCCACAGTCGAAGACAGATTCAAAATAATGTATTTTCCTCAGCCAGACTTCAAAGTTGAAAACATCATTACCAATTATGATTTTTTGCCGGAACCCGAACTTTTTCCTATCTCAGGCTGTTGCAGCTTACAATTTACTAAAAAATATGCGCCGATTAGTACAAGTGATTACCAATGTACCGAAATTTTAGGCTCGGAAATTGATGAGTTATTTATGAATCATGAAATAGAGGATGAATACCTAAAAATAGCGTCTTTTGGTGGTCATAAAATAGGTGGTTATCCTGATTTTGTACAAAATGATGTTAGAGAATATAGCAGTAAATGCGATCGGGAACATAAGTCAGATATTCTTCTATTCCAAATGGATACCGATCGCAATGATACAGTAGATATCAAGTGGGGAGATATGGGTATAGGTAACTTTTTTATTAATGAATCAGCACTCAGACAATTAGATTTTAGTAAAGTTTTATACAATTGGGATTGTGGTTAATACCAATTATCTAAAGTCTTGCAACAATGATGAGTGTGGGTTTGTTTACGCTCACCCGCTCGTGTAAGGTGCGTCGCTCAAAGATTGTGGATATTCTTTAAGATTTTTGAGGGCGACGCACCCTACAGATACTGTTGCATGAGTTTTGAGAATTAGTATAAAAACAGCAGTAAAGTCAGCAAGCTAAAAAAAACCAGAACTGATGAACTCCGATCGAAGAAACCGGGTTTTTGACCGAATCTAGGGCTGTAACGCAGTATTTCGCAAAAAAACCCGGTTTCTGACCACCATAAGTTCTAATAATGTTCGACTATGCCCGATGCCCGATGCCCAATTCCCAATTCCCTAAACCTGAGATTTGTGCACCACCACGGGTGTTCCCACCGATGCCCATTCAAATAGCCATTTAGCATGATTGACAGCTACATTTGTGCAGCCGTGAGTAACGGGATTGCCAAACAAATTGTGCCAGTAAGCGCCGTGAATTGCCATGCCTCCGTCGTAATACATTGTATAGGGAACGTCGGGCACGTCGTAGTCCGGCCCAGTCATTCTAGTAACGCGGTGTTTGGTTTCAACGGCAAAGGTTCCCGTGCGGGTGGGAGTCGATGATTTGCCGCTGGAAATAATCACCGCGTAAACGGGTGTATTTCCTTCCCAAGCTATTAACCTTTGTCTTGACAAATCTATTTCAATCCAGCGTTCGTTGGATTGCTGCAACAGCATAATTTTATTGGCAATTATGTTGTGCTGTTCGCTGGCAAATGCGGTCATTGAACCGCCGCAGAATGTAGCAAAAGTGAGGGCGCAGCCGGCACAGAAAGTTCCAGCGCGACGGAAGTAAGTTGAGTTGATAATGCTGTTCATTTCTCACACCTCGTACTATTTTAGATTTTAGATTTTAGATTTTAGATTGGCTTGTCCTATTTTAGATTGTAGATTTGAAAAGTTGGATTGGGAAACAGGGCTTAACAAGTTGTTAAATTTTGGGCGAGAGTTTGGGCAATTTGGACGATCGCCCGCCAATCGCGATTTTCCACTAAGTGTTTAGGAAATAAGTCTCCGGCTAAACCCACGGCGATCGCCCCAGCGTCAATAAATACTTTCGCATTTTCCAGCGTCACCCCGCCAGTGGGAATTAAAGGAATGTTTCCCAGGGGGCCTTGCAGGCTTTTCAGGTAAGCCGCGCCTCCCAAAGCCGATATCGGAAACACTTTAACGCAGGTAGCGCCTGCTTGCCACGCGGTGACAATTTCCGTGGGAGAAAAAGCACCTGGGACGATCGGCACTCCGGCGTCAACGGCTGTTTTAATCATCGCTACATCGGTGTGCGGAGTAAACAGAAATTGAGCGCCGCAGTCTATTGCTTGTTGCAACTGTTCTAAGTTTAATAAAGTGCCGGTACCAATACTAAAAGTAGGGAATTGGGAGCGGAGTTCGGCAATTAATTCAGCAGCTTTGTGGGTATTCCAAGTAATTTCAATAAACTGGATTCCTCCTGCTGCTACCGATGATGCCATCTGCCGAGCGAGTTCTTTTTCGGAGGAACGAATGACGGCGATCGCGCGGTGTTTTTTTAGTAGTGTCAACCAAGATTGATGATTCATACAATTTTAGATTTTAGATTTTAGATTTTAGATTTTAGAATTCGGCGTGCTCAGTCGAAGGATTTTAAATTGGGCAGATCCCAAATTTGAAACTCATATCATTCTGACTCGCCTATAATTTTAATACAGGTTGCTAACTTAGATATATGGCAAATTACAATATGTGCGGCCTTCAATTTTTAACGGACAATCTAGGCAACAAAACCGCTGCAATTGTTGACCTCAAAAACCACAGAGATTTTTGAGCAGACGTGCTGGCTGAATGCGGCGAACCGACAGACTTTCAGTTTTTATATCAATTCCTGTTGTATCGGAATGATGAAACCGCTCTTGACACAGAGGATACAGAGAAAGGGAAGAGAGAGATGAATACAGGACGATGCCAACGGATTTGATATTAGTTGAGTCGCAAGGCTCAAAAGTCCCGGTGCTGCTTGACTTCCAGTACCCAGACGATATCTGGGAGGATGTTTACGACTGTGTGATTATTGAATCTAGAAAAGATGAACCAAGAGTTCCCTGGGAAGAATTTAAGCGCTAGCTGCTGGAAAAAGGTATGCTGAATGTCTGATATCATGTCCGATCGATTGACCATAATATCCCGGCCGGGCGGGTTTTTGAGATTGTCAATTATTGGCCGATATTATTGGTGAACCCGCCCCTACCTGATTTCGGGCGAAGCGACCGGACATAATATCATTCTTTAGATTTAATCTAAAATCCAAAATTTAAAATTTAAAATCGATCGATCGCACTCATAAAAAAATCGGGGAGATTCCAGACAATCCCAGAATCACCCCAATTATTGATTTCAAACTTTAGATTAAATCTAAAATCCAAAATCTAAATTGTAAAATCGATTAGGCGATCGTCGCCATTTTCACATCGCTATTAGCTAACAAATTTTGCAATTCATCCGCATCCACCGTTTCCTTTTCAACTAGCATATCTGCCAAAGCATTAAGGACATGGCGGTTGCCGACGAGTACATCTTTAGCGCGACGGTAAGCTTGCTCTACCAACAAACGCACTTCATCGTCGATCGTCGCTGCGGTTTCTTCGGAGAAATCGCGTTCGGCCATGATATCGCGACCCATGAACATATTGCCTTGTTGGCGACCGAGAGCTACAGGGCCTAGCCGATCGCTCATTCCGAAGCGAGTCACCATTTGCCGCGCTACTCTTGCCACTTGCTGCAAGTCGTTCGACGCCCCAGTCGTTACTTCTTCCTCGCCGAAGACAATCTCTTCAGCAATGCGGCCACCCAAAGCTACCGCCATTTGATTTTGCAAGTAAGACCGAGAATACAAGCCAGAATCCATCCGATCTTCGCTTGGTGTGAACCAAGTCAAACCGCCAGCGCGGCCGCGGGGGATAATGCTAATTTTCTGCACGGGGTCATAATCGGGCATCAGCGCGCCGACTAAAGCGTGACCGGCTTCGTGGTAAGCTACCAAAGTTTTGCGCTTTTCGCTCATCACGCGGTCTTTCTTTTCCGGGCCAGCGAGCACGCGGTCGATCGCATCGTTGACTTCATCCATCGAGACTTCGGTCAAGTTGCGACGGGCGGCTAAAATTGCTGCTTCGTTGAGTAGGTTGGACAAATCCGCACCGGTGAAACCGGGTGTCCGGCGGGCAATTTTTTCCAAGTCCACGTCTTTCGACAAAGTTTTGCCGCGGGCGTGAACGTTGAGAATTTCTAGGCGACCTCCGAAGTCGGGACGATCGACTACAACTTGGCGATCGAAGCGACCCGGACGCAGCAGCGCCGCATCGAGCACGTCGGGGCGGTTTGTGGCAGCAATCAAAATGATGCCTGTATTGCCCTCAAAGCCGTCCATTTCTGTCAGCAACTGGTTCAGGGTTTGTTCCCGTTCGTCGTTACCACCGCCCAAACCAGCGCCCCGCTGGCGACCTACGGCGTCAATTTCATCGATGAATACGATACAAGGAGCGTTAGATTTAGCTTGTTCAAACAAGTCGCGGACGCGGGAAGCACCGACACCCACGAACATTTCCACAAATTCTGAACCGGAAATCGAGAAGAAGGGAACGCCTGCTTCTCCAGCCACTGCTTTTGCCAGCAGGGTTTTGCCAGTTCCGGGAGGGCCCACCAGCAGTACGCCTTTGGGGATTTTTGCTCCGACTGCGGTGAAGCGGTCTGCATTTTTCAGGAAGTCCACGACTTCTGCGAGCTCTAGCTTGGCTTGTTCGATGCCGGCCACGTCGCCGAAAGTCACCTGAGTTTGTGGCTCCATTTGGACTCTAGCTTTGGATTTGCCGAAGTTCATGGCTTGGTTGCCGGGCCCGTTTTGCGCGCGCCGCACCAGGAAAAACAGTCCGACCAAAAGCAGAATTGGGAAGAACAGGCTGCTGAGGGCTTTTACCCAGAAGCCTTCGTCGCTTTGGGGCAGAACTGAAATATCTACGTTATTCTTGGTCAGGATGTTGATCAGTTCGGGGTCGTTGGGCAGGTTAACGAGTACCTTGTTGCCGTCCTGGGCTGTGACCAGGGCTTTGCTGCGATCGGAACTGATATTTATTTTGTCTACTCTCTTGCCTTCGACTTCCTGAATGAATTGACTGTACTTCCAAACTTCGCGGCTTGGGGGCTGTTTGTCAAAAAAAGCCGTTGCTAAGGCAATGACTACAATAGCCAGCAGTGCGTACAGGCCAGCGTTTCTCCACCGTTTATTCACCGAGGTCGATCCTCCTAATTTTTAGTCCCTGCGATCTGGGAATTTTTATTTATGTTCATCAATCTTAACGTAATTGTAACTTGTTTTTGTGTGGTGAGGAATCCCGGCCATGCTGGGGCGGTCTCAGGTCGCGGGAACGGAACTTCTCATCTGCCCGCGAGTAAGCCATCAATTACAATATTAAATGATTTTTGTCAAGAGTTGGCGCCCCCCCAGCCCACAAGGTTTTCGGCGCTCGGCGGGCGATTTTCAGTTAATCTAGTAGAAACCAAGAAGTGAGCAGCGATGCAAATTACCTACAGTACCTTAAAAAGTAGAAATTTTTTGACTGACAGCGAGATAGTGGATCTGGAGGCAAAAGTAGATACAGGAGCGACGATGCTAGTTTTGCCAGAATCAACTGCTGCACAGTTTAACTTCGCTAAGATTAGGAAGCAGATAGTTAAGTATGCTAACGAGCAGACGGCCCAAAGAGATATTGTTGGTGGGGTTGAAGTCGAAGTGTGCGGTAGGAAAGGTTGGTTGGAAGCAATCGTCTCACCGGGGAAAAAGTATGCTTTACTCGGTGCTATTGTGATGGAGACGCTGGATTTGATTGTCGAGCCCAGAGGGTTGCAAATATATCCAAATCCGCGCTCTCCGAATATGCCTATGGCTGAGATAGAGTAGAGCGTTGAATTTGTCAATGGAACGAGAGAGAGTGATGTTAAAGCTGCTCGCTGGCGATCGGATGTCTCAACCAGCAGCGTTTTCTATGTAAAATAATCCTGTGTGCGTGCAAAAACGTTGTATAAAACAGTAGGGACTATTCTGGGAACAACCAAAATGGGTGTTCGTCTGTTAGCAAACGATCTATATTAGTAGCTTGGCGGTAACAACTACGATAAAATCTTTAGTGTATGACTGAGCGCTAAGGCAGGAGCGAGGGTTACAGGGTGATGTGCGGAAACTTCCTTTAGAAAAAACGAGCTATCGCCAAACATCCTCAGTTAGATTCTTTTAAACCAATCACATTTTACCTATGGCAGAAACACTTGGCTCTCTCTGCGACAAATTGACAATTGTTAAATTGAAACAGTGGCATTCCGAAGACGAAATCAGACTCAAGAGCCTTGCTGTTCAAGAAAAACAGCTTCAGCAGGAAATGAACGAATTTATTAGCGCTGCTATATCGGGTCAAATTCCGAGCGAGCGCCTGACTTTCGCATCAAATAAAGTTTATAAAAAAGAAGGCAATTATGTGCCTGATGTCCTTGGCAGCATAGGCGAAATCTTCTCGCAGCTCGCCCACGTTAACTGCAACTTGTGGCACGAACAAGAAAAAGTCTATGAGTTTGAAAAAGTGGCAGCCTCAGAAAAAGATCGAGTTGTCAAACAGCTAGCGATCTTGAACTTAGAACGGAATAAGTGTATAGATGGAATAGATGGAAATTTCAAAGCACTGGTAGAAAAGCTAGGCTCTCAAAAAAATAACTAATTTTAGAGGTAAAACAATGCACTTAGGTCATCGTAAAACTTGTCGGGTATGCGGTTCTTCAGCCCTCACCCCAGTCATTAATTTAGGCGAACAGTATTTGCAAGGTTCCTTTGTCAAGCCAGGGAAAGAAGAACCACCACTGAGAAAAATTTCCCTTTCTCTAGTGCGTTGCGATCCCACCAAAGATGAGAAAGCCTGCGGTTTATTACAGATGGAACATACGGTTCCGCCGGAAGTTTTATATTCTGCCTACTGGTATCGTTCCGGCACGAACCAAACCATGCGAAATCACTTGCATGGAATTACTGAAGAAGCAGCATCCCTGATTGGCAAAAGCAATGCTCGTGTTTTAGATATTGGCTGTAATGACGGCACTTTACTAAAGTGCTATCCGCAAAACTTTATCAAATTTGGTGTCGATCCGTCAGACGTAGCTCAAGAAATAACCGGAGACATTACTGCAATTCAAGACATTTTTCCTTCAGAAGAACTCACCAAGCTTTTACAAGGCGAAAAATTTGACATTATTACGTCAATCGCCATGTTTTATGACCTGGAAGATCCGGTAAGCTTCTGCAAAGAAATCAAAAAAGCGCTTGCTCCTGGTGGTTTGTGGGTCTTTGAGATGTCTTATATGCCATCCATGCTCAAGATGAATTCTTACGACACAATTTGTCACGAGCATTTGGAATATTACAGTTTAGCAGTGCTGGAATATATACTGAAACAAGCTGACTTGAAAATAGTAGATGCCGTACTTAACGATATCAACGGCGGTAGCATTCGCTGTTATGCAACGCATCTGGACAACTTTGCCTTCAAGAAACAAGAAGCTGTGACGCGCATCAAGCTATTACGTCAGGCAGAATTTGACATGGAGCTGGATACCGACAAACCATACAAAAATTTTCAAGACAGGATCAACGTGCATAAAGAGCAGTTAGTTTCGCTGCTAAAAATGTTGAAAAAAGAAGGTAAGAGCATTCACATTTACGGTGCATCGACTAAAGGCAATACAATTTTGCAGTGGTGCGGCATCGACAATCGCATTATAGATGTAGCGGCGGAGAGAAACCCAGATAAATACGGCGCCTATACGCTCGGTACTGACATTCCGATTGTCAGCGAAGCGGATTCAAGGGCAATGAAGCCGGATTATTATTTAGTCTTGCCGTGGCATTTTAAGGAAGAATTTCTCAAGCGCGAGGAAGAAATACTGCAAAGGGGTGTTGGTCTAATCTTCCCTTTGCCTAACGTGGAAATTATCAAATACTAAGTCAAGAAACAAGACAGCGCACAATAGGATAAAGCTATGACACATTTCTTCATTCATAACAGTTTTCACAGCGGCGATGTAATTTTGACAAGAGCCGTAATTCAGGCGGTTAGAATTAGTTTCTCGGGGGTTAAAATTACCCTGGAGTGCCCTGAAGTCTCTACTTATCTTTGGCAGGATTTAGATTTGCCGATCGCGCTGTATCAAGGCAGCGAATACCAAGGCACAGAACCAACGCCAAACTGCCCCCCTGATGCCATATTTGTCAATATGTGGTTTGGCGTTTTTGATGATATTTTGAAACTCTACGGTATGACTTACCAAAATAACGTTCATACCTTTAATCGTCAGATGTATCAGCAGCATCTCAATCATAAATACCTGCTGCCGATACCGATTTACACCCCCATGATTACTTTTTTGGGGCAGCCAGAGAAAGAAATAGAAGTTAGAGAAAATAGCATTTTAGTAGAAAATGGAGTAGTTTTTTCTCATCAAAACTATTTTTATTTAAACGAACACCTGAAGCAGATAGCTTCAGATTTCCCTCAACTAAATTTTTACTGTTCAGATCAACCTAAATTTACCGCTAGTAATATTATTGATTGCAGCGGAATGAACCTTAAAGAGTTATCTCAAGTGGGAGATAAATGTATTGGTTTGTTGATGAAAGGAAGTGCTATAAACGCGGCTTCCCAAACGGAGATTAATAGATATAAGCCTCGCTGTATTGTTGGCTGGGACTTACCAGAGAAGCTTTGGGATAACTTGGAGAATCCGGTAGTTTATGCTAAAAATTATGGTGAACTAAAAGCATTCCTTTCTAGTTTAGGTGTAGCGGAAAATACAGCATTACCTGACTCTGTAATATTTACTCCCAGCTTAAGAAAACCACGCGGTTTGTTTCTGAATACAGTTAAAGCCAATTGCAGCATCTACGAGTCTGGCAAAATGGCTTATGAATGTTTATTGCTGTCTGGAAAGTACGAGCTTGAGTATTTGGAAATTAGCCAAACTGCTTGTGAGATCCCAAATAACTATGAATTTTACATTTTCAATTATCATCATCAAACGATGAGCTGGCTCAACACAAAAAAAGTAGGGTTGCTGCCAGGATTAAAAGCTACGCTAGTGCTGGAAACGTTGACTAATAATCCCTTTGTTCTGTGTCCTGCTGAGGATTTTGATGCTTATTTAGCGATCGATCCGACCATGAAGGTGGCAGACAAGAGAGTGTATGCTTTCCCACGCCCTTTGGAAGTTCCTACCTTAGTCACTCCTTACCGTGAATCATCAATTCCTGTGATTGGTACTTTTGGATTTGCAACGGTTGGTAAAGGCTTTGAATTGGTCGTGGATGCTGTTAATAAAGAATTTAAGGAGGCAATTGTCAGGATTAATATTCCTACATCCACCTATGGCGATCCCCATATGTGGAAAATGTATCAGAGAAATTATGCAGAGTATCTAAGTGAGTTGTGCAATAAAGTAGCCAAGAACGGAGTACAAGTAATTATTACCAATGAGTTTCTGACTAAAGACCAACTCATTGAGTGGTGCAGCCAGAATACGCTGAATTGTTTTCTTTACAACAGAAATCAGCCGGGGCTTTCTGCAACTACAGATCAAGCCATATCCAGTGGAAGACCCTTAGCAATTTCAGCTAATGAAACATTTCGGCACATTCATCGCTACATTAAGCCGTATCCGTTCCAAAGTTTAAGGGATGCGATCGCATCCTCTGTACCGCAAGTGCAGCAAATGCAAAAAGACTGGCATCCCCAAAACTTTGCCATAAAATTTGAAGAAGTATTAGAAGATTTTGGAGTGCTTCCCAAAACTGAACGGAAGGAAGTTCAGATTAAAGTTGAAGAATCGCCTAAAACCACTATACTCATTGTTTCTCACAAACAAAAACAATGCGGTATTTACCAGTACGGTGTCAACATTACAGAAGCTTTGCAAAAATCCGATCGCTATGCCTTTGCTTATGCGGAGTGTTCCAATTACACAGAACTTAAGAATGCAGTAGCTCAAACAAATCCGGCTGCAATTATTTACAATTACTATCAGACAACAATGCCTTGGCTGACAAAAGAGATGGTAAGACAGTATCAGATACCACAGCTAGGTATCATGCACGATTTTACCCAGGAGGATGCTGACAAAGTTACGCGAGAACTATTTGACTGGCATTTATGTCCAGATCCAACTTTGGTAGAAAATAATCCTATTGTTTTCAAGACAAAACGATTGGTTCCTGCTTATATTAATTCTCAAAATGTTCCTAATATTGTCACTATAGGAAGTTTTGGTTTTGGATTCAGCGACCAAGGTTGTGAGCGTTTGGTTAGCCTTGTACAGGAAGAGCTGGAACGGGCAAAAATCGTGCTTCATTTGCCTTTTAACAATGTTGTGGATCGCCAAGGACAATACGCCCTAGCAACTGCGGAGAACTGTCGCAAGATTATTTCTAAAACAGGCATAGAGCTTATCATCAACCACGAGTTTTTAAGTAAACAACAACTGCTCAATTTTTTGGCAAGCAATACAATCAATGCTTTCTTATACGATCCATTAAAGTATCGAGGACTTTCAACTGTCATTGACTGGGCTCTTGCCGTGCAGCGGCCAATAGCTGTTACTAAGACCAAAGTATTGAGGCACTTATCCTCTGTTATCAGTAATATTTCTGTTGAGCATAAAACCTTAAAGGAAATTATACAAAATGGTGTTGCACCCTTGGTTCCTTTTTATAATGAGTGGAGTGAAGATAGCTTTATTGTAGATTATGAAAATATTTTAAATAAAGTTTTAGCAAATCCGAACCATAGTAGGAACCAACAAACTTCTGTCACTCAATTGCATATTAATGCTGAGAAAAAAGGTCTGTGTAAGTTTCTCAAATCTAAAACTGAGGTTAATGAAAGTACAAAATACTTAAAAGAAAGGGGCTATGTATCACATAGGCTTGGTTGCAAAGATTGGGATTTAGCCAATATCATTGAGGATTTGTCCGATGGGAATTTATTAGATATGGGAAGTTCTGATTCATATCTATTAAAAAATGCTTTGATTAAGGGTTTACGTGGATATAAATACGGGATCGATCTTCAAAAACCAGATGTTCCTTTAGATGAAGTAAAATATTTTACTGGTAACTTGATGGATACTGGTCTACCGGATAAGTTTTTTCAGAACATCACTTGTCTTTCCGTGCTGGAGCATGAAGTAGATATTAAAAGGTTTGCAAGCGAAGTATCTAGAATTTTGGCAGAGCAGGGCAAGCTGTATATAACTGTAGATTATTGGAACCCCAAAGTTGTATCGAAATTAAGAATATTTGACAAACAATGGAATATTTTTGATAAAAGTGAATTAGTCAATTTAATTCAAGAGTGTAAAGAGAAAAACTTACACTTAGTTGATGAAGTAGATTGGTCTTTGGGAGAAGCGGTAATTAACCCTAATTATCATTCTCCAGACTTAAGCATACAATACACATTTGGAATGCTGGTCTTTCAAAAAAAATAAATTATGAATGCTCTGATTTTTGGTGCTAACGGACAAGACGGATATTATCTCAGTGAGTTGTGCAAGTCCAAAGGAATCAAATCTACAGGCTTATCGCGATCGGGAGATTGGATTCGTGGCGATGTATCTGACTGCGAGCAGGTTGAGGAGTTCGTAAAAGAATACAAACCAACCTATATATTTCACTTAGCTGCTAAATCAACGACGCGACATGATGCGCTGTTTGAAAATCATGCAGCAATTTCGACTGGTACACTGAATATTTTAGAATCAGTTTACAAGCACAGCCCCACCTCTAAAGTTTTTATTACAGGTAGCGGCGTTCAATTCTATAATGATGGCAATCCTATTTCTGAGGATACTGCTTTTGAAGCAAGTAGTGCTTATGCCGTTGCTCGAATCCAATCAGTTTATGCTGCCCGATATTACAGAAGTCTCGGTATCAAAGCCTATGTAGGATATTTATTCCATCATGAAAGCCCTCTCAGAAAGCCAAATCATGTCAGCCAAAAAATTGTAGTCGCCGCTAAGCGTATTGTTCAGGGATCTGAGAAAAAACTTCAAATTGGCGATGTTAATGTAGAGAAAGAATGGACGTTTGCCGGTGATGTAGCAGAGGGAATTATGACGCTGGTAGAACAGGAAAATGTTTTTGAAGCTGTTATCGGTTCCGGCAAAACTCATTCTATAAAAGATTGGATAGAAGTCTGCTTTTTACACCTGGGTTTGGATTGGACTCGATATCTAGAACAAGCTGAAAATTTTCAGCCGGAATATAAACGATTAGTATCCAATCCTGCGCTAATGGACAGCCTACATTGGCAACCCAAAATAGACCTGCGACAACTCGCAGCTATGATGATCGACGCCATATAAAATCATAATCCACCTTTAGGTATTTCCATGATGAAACCATTATCTCAGCCCGCTTCTTATCCCTATACACCGATGCACAAACATTACGGTTTTGCGGTTTTTGGACCACAGGAAATATTGTCCTATCTGGAAACAGCGCAAAATCTAAAAAATAGCGAACCAAACTGCATAATTACATGGTTCATTACTTCCGAAAGTGAGATTATGTTGCAAAATAATCCTTGCCTTGACCAAGTTGTGGTTATGGAGGGAAGCGCAAAATTTCTCCAAACTGAGATACCGCGTTTGCAAACAGAACGTTCTTGGTCTGGTTTTTTTACTCCTGATTTTCCGAAAAATAATTCTGGCAAACGAATTTTGTTGGGACAACTAGGTTTAAATGGTGATTGTCTTCATGCTACTGTTGTAGCTCGACAAATCAAGCATGACTATCCAGGATGTCATCTAACTTGGGCAATTTCATCTCTTTGTCGTAGCATAATCGAAGAAAATCCCTTCGTGGATGAAATTTGGGAATTTCCAGCCGAAAATTGGAATCAAATATTTGCTGCTTGGTATCAGTTTGAACAGGAATTACAAAAGCGGGTTAAGCAGGGTGAATTTGATGAATTATTTTTCACACAAATTTACCCAGGAAATACTCAAAATTATGATGGGACAACGAAAGTTTCTCTATTGCGAGGCTATCCTAAACCAATTACAGTTCCTTTACAAAATATCTTGAGACTACGCCAAACGGAAGTAGAAAAAGTGCGAATATTTGCCGAACAACACAACCTACAGAACCGCCGTAATATAATTTTGTTTGAGTGTGCATCCAGCAGTAATCAATCATTTGTTACACTTGATTTTGCTTTGTCCTTTGCCCAGGGATTGCTGTCTCTTGTGCCAGATTGTAGTATTATTCTTTCATCTAAATCTAAAGTTCCGGTAGTAGATGCGCGAATTGTTGATGGTAGCACCTTAAGTCTACGAGAAAATGCAGAATTAACAAAATATTGTTCTCTTTTTATCGGTTGTTCGAGTGGAGTGACACAAACAGCATTGACAGATTGGGCAAAACCACTGCCCATGATTCAGTTATTACTGGCATCAACATCAGTATATGCCTCGATCGCACATGACTTAGAATACTGGGGACTGTCATCAGAACAAGTTTTAGAAATGACTGATTTGCCTCCAGAAAGACTGATTGAATGTGTTTACCTGGCGCTGACACGAGGATTTGCCGAAGCTCGTCTAAAATTTCATCAAAAAATACAAGTAGACTTTAATTTTTATCTCACTCATGTTCGCAGTTTTATTTTTCCACATTATGTCAAAGCATCTCGCTCACTTCTAAATACAGTAGCAAGATATGGCTGGCATCAGCAGCTTAAAACCTTTATTCAGACAGAATTAATGCCAACATTAGGTGTACAAACGCCCCCACTTCTCTCTGATGAAGTGTGTACTAAACTCTTAGAAGATTTCATTTTCAGCAAAGAAAAGCCACAAACTCCTCAAGAGGCTGTTAAAACTAACAAACAGCTAGCGAGACAAATGCCTTTAGTCAGTGTTTGTATTCCTACTTACAATGGTGAACAATTTCTAGAAGCAGCGCTAGCAAGTGCAATTGCCCAAACTTATTCTCACATAGAAATAATTGTTTCCGATGATAACTCAACTGACAAAACAGTAGAAATAGCAAAAATATTTCAACAAAAGTATCCAGCTAAAATTACGATCTTAAATCATCATCAATATGGATTAGTCCAAAATTGGAACTTCTGTATATCCCAAGCTAAAGGGAAATATATTAAATTTTTGTTCCAAGATGATCTACTAGAACCGGACTGTATAGAAAAAATGGTGAATTTAGCGGAACAAGACGAACAAATCGGCTTAGTTTTCTCACCTCGTAATATTTTGATGTCTGGGGGTGCTGAAGCTAATTCTGCTTATATGCCAGATTATCAAAATGCCAAAGACACCTACAAAGCTTGGTTGAATTTGAAAGCGATTCAATCAGGACAAGAACTGCTAGAAAAACCTCAGTTATTGAGCGATCCTATTAACAAAATAGGAGAACCAACTACGATATTAATTAAGAAGAACGTCTTCGATCGAGTAGGAGTTTTTGATGCTGATTTATGTCAGCTTGTGGATGTTGAAATGTGGCTCCGAATTATGAGCCAATATAAAATTGGGTTTGTCTATGAGACTCTTTCTCATTTTCGGATTCATCCTAGTCAACAAACTCGGAAAAATTCTGAAACTAGACAGACTATTTTATCAGATTGGTATAAATTTTATCACAAAATTCATGTAGACGATCGCTATCCTCAAAACTTAAGAGAGGAAGCGTTTAATAAGTATACAGCGTTAGGCAAACAACATCCTGGATTAACAACACAGCCTCTTAATGAACTACATAAATCTCGCAAACAACTTGCTGAAACTTGGCTGAGTTTACCTATTGAGCAACTAGAAAATGCTTATGCCAGCGAACTAGGCAAGACACATCAAATGCTACTCAATAGTGCCATTAAAGATGACCCATTTACGGACACAGAAAAAACATTTATCGATCGACTAGCATCGCATCTCTGCCAGGGAGTTAAAAATCCCAAAGATATTAACTACCTACTAGCAGCCGCCCTCTATCGTCGTGCAGATCAGTTAATGCTGAACTATGAAAATGCAGTTATACCTAACTGGTTTGTCAACGACTACCTCAAATTTATGTTTGCTGCGCCTACTCTCTTTCAAGAAATAGGAGAGGCTGACAATTATTGTCGGTATGTGCAGGGATGGGTCAGTTATTTGCATAGCAATATCTTCAAGAACCCAAACTCACAAGTCTGGCAGGACATCGCCTGGTTTTTCACTCAAAGCGCTAACTTTATTCCTCTGTACTTCAATAGTGAAAATCTCAAGGATATATACACAAAGCGCGCAGATATTATTGAATATGCCATGAAAAATCGTGGCGCTGCGATTGATTGCATTTTTCCGGCTAGACCTGCGAACAGGCAGAAAATTCGCCTTGGTGTCCTGACTAAACATTTCGGGGCGATGACGGAAACTTTCGCTACTTTGCCAGCTTTTGAATATCTGAATCGAGAGCAATTTGAAATTATTTTGTACGCTCTCAATCTCGACGGGAATAAACTAGAACAGTATTGTCAGAGTCGCGCTGACAGACTGGTTAAACTGTCTAATGACTTGCCCAGTCAAGTTCAGACAATCCGCGCTGATGACTTAGATATTCTGCTGATTGCTACCAATATTACTGCGGTCACTCATCCGATTAGTTTACTGGCGCTGCATCGATTAGCGCGGGTACAAACTACCTGTTTTAATTCTCCCGTTACCACAGGAATGCGACACATTGACTATTACATTGCTGGTAAGTTGATGGAACCTGCACTTGAAGGACAGGAGCATTATCGCGAGCAATTAGCAACTATTGACGGGCCTGGCTGCTGTTTTAGCTATACCCTCGAACCTTACACTCCTAACATTAATTTCACCAGAAATAGTATCGGCATTTCCGAGGAATCGGTGGTCTTTATTTCGAGTGCGAACTTGTATAAGCTAGTGCCGGAGTTAAGGGAAACATGGGCAAAGATTATGGCGGCTGTTCCTAATTCTGTGCTGTTTTTAATGCCCTTCGGCCCTAGCTGGACTAATCATTATCCTGGGGGGGCTTTTGTGAATAATATGAAAGCCGTTTTTGCTAAGTATGGCATTGAGAGTAATCGTTTGCGCGTGTTGAAGAGTTTTCCTAACCGTGCGGATGTTAAAGAAGTTTTGAAGTTGGGAGATGTTTATTTAGATTCCTATCCCTATGCGGGGACTACTTCGCTTGTAGATCCGTTAGAGGTGGGACTTCCAACTGTGGTTAGGGATGGTGATACTTTGCGATCGAGAATGGGGGCTGCGGTGGTACGATCGCTCTCTATGCCTGATTTAATTGCCAATAGCGAAGCATCTTACATTCAACTAGCAGTTACCCTCGGCACTAATCCTGAACTTCGGCAGCGCTATCGCCAGGAAATTCAGCAGAAAATGCAAGCTAATCCGGCTTGTTTTGACAGTGTGGCATACTCTGGGGCGATCGGCAAATTATTCCAAGAACTCTTTGGCCAATGGCAAAGCAGCCACCTGGAAGCATCGCGCCACTTACAGGATAGCATTCCCAAGCAGCCAGATTTCGACGAAATTCTCTCGAACACCGTCAACCTTTACCAAAGAAACTCCTCAAACATCTCAGCAATATCCGAACTGCGTCAAATCCGCAAACAAATCGCTGATTTTTGGCTGAACGTTCCCGCCGAAAACCTCGAAGCAGCCTACAAAAGCGCTTCAGGTAAGAGCTATCAAATCCTGCTCAAGAGCGGCTTCCAACGTCAAGCGATGATCGAAAGCGAACAAAGGTTTTTGCAGCAATTAACCCAGATTAGCAAAGGATTAGTGCATCCCAAAGCTGTCAACGCCTTGCTTGCCGCGATGCTGTATTTCCCGCCGGGAACCATGCGAATTCCCGACGCTCGCAACCGCTTGCCGCACTGGTTAATTGGGGATTACGAACAAGTTTTTGAGACGGAAGCCGCCGCCAAGTCTGAGTCTACTTCTGACTTGCTAGCTCAATACATTCAATCGCCACAATTTGCGAATCAACTGTTAGGATGCGTCAATCTTTACCGCATCGATCCGTCAGACGAATCGGTTGTTTTGGAACTCCGCCAAATCCGAAAACAAATGGCTGATTTTTGGCTGACTGTTCCTTCAGAGAAACTCGAAACTTTTTACCGAGGAGAGGTTCGCAAGGGATATCAAGCAATACTTAGCTGCGGCTTGCAAGCAGAATCAATGACTGAAGCCGAACAGCAGTTTTTGCAGAGATTGACTGAAATTAGCAAAGGGTTGGTGCAGCCTCAAGCTATCAATGCTCTGCTGGGGGCAATGCTGTATTTTGTACCCGGAAAAATGCTGGTTCCCGATGCTCGCACCCGCTTGCCGCAGTGGTTGCTTGAAGATTACGAAAAGGTGTTTGAAAGCGCATTCGCGACAACAGAACCAACAGTTGTCAAACAAGATTATATGCCGCAGTTTCTCAATCAATTAACTGCTGCGGTCAATCTCTATGAAATCGACCCGACGGCTGAATTGGTAATAGCAGATTTGCGGCATATTCGCAAGCAAATTGCCGATTTGTGGCTGAGCGTTTCCGGCGAACAAGTAGAAGTTTTGTACCGGAGCGATTTTGGTAAGGGTTACAAAGCAATGCTGGGCAGCGGGTTTATTAAGGAGCCATTGAATGAGAGCGATCGCGAGTTTTTTAACTCGTTGGTTGTTGAGTTGAGTAAAGGGTTTGGAACGCCTAATGCGGTGAATAATTTGTTGGCGGCGATGCTGTTTTGTCGCCCTGGACTGTTACGGGTTCAGGATGCGAATACTTGTTTGCCGGAGTGGTTGTTGGCGGATTACGAGCAGTTGGTTGGGGGTGCCGTTAAGGTGGCTGTGGGGTAAACGAAGGCGGAGTAGGCGATATCTGTAGGGAAACGGCACTGCCCATTAATGTCAACTTAAGCTTTTAGTCCGCCAGTTCTCCCGCTCACCCGGCAGTCCGCCAGGGAATGAATTCCCTGTCTAATAGCGAAAGTCCTCTGAAAGAGGACTGAGAAGAAGAATTCTTAACTCATTAGTCCTCTTTGAGAGGACTTTCGCTTTGAGGCAGGGGTTTCAACCCTTGCCGGACTATGGGTTTTACCTTAAGTTGACACCCCTTGGGCACGGCGCCGTGTCCGTAAGAGGAGACGGCAGTGCCGTTTCCCTACTGGAATACGCTTGATTGTTAAGGGCAAAAGAAATGCTTCAATTATATAGAAACGGTGAAAATGGAGAAATAATTCGGGGTAAAGGGTTGTCGGCCTTTATACACAACGGCGACTACTACCAAACCATCATCCGAGTTTTTGAAGACGGTATGATCGATTGTTGGGAATGGGTTAACTTTGAGGAATTCAAAACCAAAGTTGCCGAGGGATGGGTTGTTACCCAAGTTCCCAAGGGTGCGAGGATAAGCTGTCACCATCTCTACTACGGAAATTCGACTTTAGAGTTTTATATAGAGATTGATGATTTTGTAAAAGAAGTAGAAGATACGATAAACCGGCTTCAGGGAAAGCAAACAGTTGCAGATACTTGTGTTCAAGCCTTTGCTAAATTCCTAACATTCCCAACAAAAGAAAATAAAAGTAGCTTGCGAGAAGCTTACAATGCTATTCCCAAACATCTGAGAATTTATGTGCTTGGTGATATGGATTGTAAAGATTCTGCTATCAGAATGTGTATCGAAGATACAGAAGTTTCCCAGAAAGTTCTAGAAAGCTTTAAGAGGCACTATGAATGGATCTTGGAACGGTTAAATTAAGCGAAGGTAGGTATGTGTAAATAAACTTTGGTATATCACAAGAAGTAAAGCTATAATAAACCTTGCGATTGCTTCGTTTCACTCGCAATGACATACTCATGTATTTGACAGCTCATTTACTACTATCTGAATCCTCAGTATTGTCCAAAACTCTATCTAGTGATGTTTGACTCGCTTGAAGCCAAAACTCAGCTTCATCATCAGGTAAGAGTGTTACTAATACTTTTGCCCCTTCGGGTAACTCTGATAACTCCAGCAGTTCAATTTTCCCTTGTCGAACAGTAGCCCAAAGTGTTTTCAGCATATCCACCTCATAAACTGTGCTTTATGCAATTTGCAGATTTTTGGTACATTGTCGCACTGAGCGACTAATTACAACCTAACACTGTTTTAGCCCGAGCGCCTGACGGGGAGTGGCTAGCAATTTTTCGCCCACAAGATGGACAAGCTGCGACATTACGCGATCGCTGTTTGCACCGCTGCCGTCCTTTATCCGCAGGAAAGGTTTGTAGCGGCGCATTGCAATGCCATTATCACGATTGGAGCTACAATCAAATTTGAAGCCCGATTTGCTATCTACTCACTGCGAATTCTGGCTGCTGAGTCTCAAATAAGGGGCGAGTTACCTGACGCAGCAGCACGGTTTCTAAACTGCCTTCTACTACATTTGCTGCTTCTATTTCCAACTCGCCCCACACTAGCCGATCGCCTTGATTGGGCATTTTACCTAAATTGTGGATCGCGAATCCGGCGATTGTTTGGTAAGCTTGGTTAGTCGGCAGGTTTAACCCGAGTTTTTCGTTAACTGCTGTCACTTCCCATAGGCCAGAAATTAGTGCCGAATGAGCATCTTTTTGAACGAGAGTTGCTTCGGAAGGTAACAGCAGCGGTTGAGACTCTTTACTGGTAATCCAACCGGTCAGCAGCCGGACGGTACCGTTGAGAATTGCTAGCAGCGGCCACAGTAATTTTGAGCAGAGTTCGAGGGCCGGCATCAACAGCAAAGCGGTGCGTTCTGGGGCGTGGGTTGCTAATACTTTCGGGATTAGTTCTCCTAATACTATCTCGACGTAAGTTACTAAGATGAATGCTGCGGGAACTGCGATCGAATGAGCAGTCAGCACGGCCGAAAAATGACCGATCGGCAATTTGTCGATCCACGGTTCGATCCAGTGTACAGTCGCGCCCTCACCCAACCAACCCAACAGCAAACTCCCTGCTGTTGTGCCAGTTTGAGTCACAGACAGGTAATGCGGTATGTTGTTTTGAGCTTGGTGGACGAGTTCGGCAGTTTTAGCGGTTGGGCGATCGTCCAACTGGGCAAGTTGGCGGATTTGATGGCGATCTGCTGATACTAATGCTAGTTCTGACGCCACAAAAAAGGCGATTAAAAGTGTTAAGCCCGCCAACATTGCTAATCTCAGCGTTGTTTGAGCGACTTCTATTTCCAGGCAAGTAAGGTTGTTCAAGATAGATATCTAATATGATAGATGTTTTAAGTTAATTATTTTATTTTAGCTGGGGATTGAGATAGATCGATCGCCAGACATTGTGGATCTCCGCACTACCCGTATTCGTAGGTGCGGCTGCACCTTACCCGTAGAACTTGTAAACTCTTTCTCTTCTCTTCCTTCGCGCCCTAGCGCTTACGCGCCGCTTCGCTAACGCACCTCGAAGCGGTTCGTTTTAACTGAGATATTGCACCATTCTCAATTACTTTTTTAGGAACAGGCTTTCCGGCCTGTTCCACAAGAAGACTCATTCTTTGTGGAACGGGCCGGAGAGCCCGTTCTTGACAATGGTGCAAGATATCAGTTTTAACTGAGATATTGTACCATCCTCAATTACTTGTTTAGGAACAGGCTTTCCGGCCTGTTCCACAAGAGATGAATTTTCTTGTGGAACAGGCCGGAAAGCCTGTTGTTGACAATGGTGCAAGATGTGAGTAAAAAAAAATCTAATTCACAACACCGGAACTGATTGCTGTATCAACTCTCCCTTACTCCCCGGAGCGAGTTAATTTCCGTAAAAGTCTGCACCGGATCGGACTTCAACCCGCCTTGAATGTAATTCAACTTCACTTCTTCTAACAAATCCGACAGCAGCGACTGCAATTCCCCAAGAGTTTTCTCATCTTGCAATTCCCGCCGCAAACTTTGATTAAATTCTTGGCTGAAATTATCTAGAATTTTTCTACCTTTATCGTCTTCATAAGTAGTAGATACCACATCAACAGCAGTTTGAGCCAAATAATTCGCTAGCTGTTCCGTCATCTCCGTAGGCAAAATATTAATCGGAGAGAAAGTTTGCAGGATTTGATAGAAATCCGACTGTTTGATTGTTGTTTCCAAATTGTGGTGCAGCAATTCTTCTAAATCCGGTTGTACCTGCGGCAAAACTTTGTAAATTGTCAGATCCAAAATCCGCTTGGTAATTTGTTCGATCGTATTTTCCTGATTGACGTGAAGGTACGGCTGCTGCGCCAGCAACATCTGCGCCGCGTCGCCCTGTTTTATCGAAGTTTTAGCTTGATTGATAAACCGCACCATCATGTATTCCGACATCGTATGGGCTAAATAAGCCACCGGTTCGTAGGTAATTTGAGCAACTACGCGATCGAGATTCACCAAACCCGACTTGTGCAGCCGCACCAATACCGGCAGAATGCGGCACCCCTGCCAAATCGGCATCACCAGAAACACCTCGTACCAGCGCCTTAGCAGAAAATCAAACCAAGTTACCCCCGGTTTACGGCGGGTGTGGAACAGACTTTTAATCAAAAACTCCGCCCCAAAAAAACCGATAAAAAACGTATCAATTCGCCAAAACTGGTCAGCGCTTTTCAAATATTCGGGATTTGGCAAACTCGAATCAATGCCTTTAATCGGGTCATAAATTTTAACTAAACCCGGAAAAAAGCTCTGATAAACAGGGCGCAACTGAAGGTAACTGAAATGGAAAAGCACCAGCAAGAAATTAACTACCGCTACTAATGCGCTTAATTTAGCCCAAGAAATTGCTTTTTTAGACAATGTTACATCGGTGTTGTTAACAGTTGTGTGGGAATCTGACATAAAAGTAATTTTCCGAATTGGGTAATCGATAAATCTATCTTGTGGCCGACGCTAAAAAACTCCTAACCTCTTAAAATCCCTGGTAAACGCTAAGTATAAGGAAACCCAAGACCGTGAACTTAAAAACAGTGATATCACTCCTAAAACAAACTTTTACTGAATGGCAAGAAGATAAAGCGCCAACCTTAGCCGCCGCCCTAGCCTATTACACAGTCTTCTCCCTCGCCCCGCTGCTAATTATCGTAATTGCGATCGCCGGTTTAGTCTTTGGTGCAGACGCAGCCCAAGGTCAAATCGTCACCCAACTCCAAAGTTTAATCGGCAAAGAAGGCGCCGAAACCGTCCAAGAACTCATCCTCAAAGCCTCCGAACCAAAGTCGGGAATGATTGCGACTTTAGTAGGTATCGCTACACTTTTGTGGGGGGCTTCCAACGTATTTACTAATCTCAAAGAAGCCCTCAATACTATTTGGAATGTTTCACCGCCCCCCGGACGAGGCATCTGGGGATTCCTGCAAGACCGCATATTGTCTTTTGCAATGATTTTAGGCATAGGCTTTCTACTGCTAGTATCTTTAGTCATTAGCGCCATTTTAGCCGCCGTCAGCTATTGGTTGAACGGCTTGCTGCAATTACCAGTCGGCATTTGGCAGATTGTGGACTTTGCTCTCTCCTTTGGCGTAGTTACGCTGCTTTTTGCCTTAATTTACAAACTTTTGCCCGATGTCCATCTTGCCTGGAATGATGTTTGGATCGGCGCCGCCATCACCTCAGTGCTGTTTACTATTGGCAAATCCATAATTGGAGTTTACCTCGGAGGTAGCGGTATTGCCTCTACCTACGGTGCTGCGGGATCGTTCGTGATTATCTTACTTTGGATCAATTATTCAGCTCAGATTCTCTTCTTAGGTGCTGAGTTTACTCAAGTTTGGGCTAACCGCTACGGTTCCCTGATGCTGGCAAAACGCAAAAATTTGATCGGCATTCAAGCTGAGGAATCCTCCGGGCCCAAACACCGGTAGAATTCTTAATATTAGATACAAAAAAATGCGATCGCTCACTTTTGAGTCAGCCGGATGCCAGCACCTTGAAACCTATGTCAGTTGGGACGGCGAGGCCTGTGGAATCACTAAATTTTAGACTCAACCCATCGCCAAATCTGCCCATGAACTTGACCGGGCGAACACTTAGTAGTATCACTGGATATGGTTGAAACCAGTTTATCTTGATCCCTGTCGCTGCCCTTCGGTGATGACCGAAAAATTTGAAGTTTGCGATCGCCCCGAAAAAGATTTGTTTCCTTGCCAGTCCCGAATTTCAACGGTGAAACCAATCTCAAGTCCACAAACAGGGATATTTCAACCTGAACTCATATCAGGAGGTACTTTTGTACGCATCAAAACATCTGGGAAGCCACCTGCTCCCTATGTCAGACATGGAGCTAATTCGCCTGTGGGTAAACGGTAAATCCCCCCGCAACCGGCGCTTTAGCTGGCAGGCGGCCAACCATTTTCGAGTGTTTGTCGCAAAACCACTGGCACAAGTTACTTTGACAGATGTGGAGACTTTCGCCGCAGCGATGAGAGCTCGGAAACTTCCACCGCGTTTCTACCAGCAAACCTTGGTAGCGCTGAAATCGCTGTTCGCCTTCGGCCAGCAAACGAAAATTTTGCCCGCAACACTCCCCCTTCACCGGTGGCCGGTTCTGCGCGGGAATCGCTCCAAACGCCTTCGTTTTCAACTCTCTTGGGGTTTCTTAATCTGTTTGTGCTTTTTCTTAGGTAGAATGACGCCGCGACTGTGGGGGCAATCGGTCTCGGCAGAAAGCTCGCCCACCCCGAAACGCCTGCCGGAAGTTGCGGCGATCGACTCACCAGACAAAGGAGAGGATAACATCGATCGCGATCGATCGCCCGAAACTGCAACCCTGAATTCACCAGAGCCCATACAGGATAGCAGACTCGATAGCATCGCGCCCGAACTTCGAGTCAAAGCCTTTCTCGACACCATAGCAGCCGCCGAAGGAACCGCTAGCCCCGACGGCTACCGCACCCAGTACACCGGTACAAAATTTGTCAGCTTTCAAGATCATCCCAGAGAAATGAGGTGCGGCCGCCGCTATGGCAAAAAACTCTGTTCCGACGCAGCGGGGCGATATCAGTTTCTCAGCACAACTTGGGACAGATTTGCCAAAAAATTTGGCGTCCGCGATTTCAGCCCAGAAAATCAAGATTTGATGGCTATAGAGTTAATCCGAGAAAAAGGTGCATTAGAAGATATAGAAGCGGGTCGATTGGAGTCAGCAGTCAGAAAACTCGCTTACATCTGGCCTTCTTTTCGGCGTTATGGCGGTTCCGTGGAATCGTCGATGCCCAAACTCGAAGCAATGTACCTGCAAAACTTGGGGATTTATCGGCAAGGATTAGTTGTTAGCAATTAGTTCATTGTTATGGGTTATTTGTTATTTGTTATTAGAACCAACAAATAACAACCAACAAATAACAACTAACTAATAACTATTTATGCTAATTTTCCATCTTCCATGTGAACGATGCGATCGGCAATATCCAAAATTCGGTTATCGTGGGTTACTAACAAAATAGTACAACCCTGCTCTTTAGCCAGTTGCTGCATCAAATTCACCACTTCGCGACCGGATTTGCTGTCCAGCGCGGCTGTCGGTTCGTCAGCTAAAACAATTTGCGGTTGACTGACCAAAGCGCGGGCGATCGCAACTCTTTGTTTTTGTCCCCCTGATAAGTCATCTGGATAATAGTTAAGCCGCTGTTCCAGTCCTACTAACTCTAGCATTTTTGCAGAGCGATCGCGCATTTGAGAACGCGACAAATTCCCGTGAACTTCCAAACCCATCTGCACGTTTTGCAGCGCCGTCAAACTCCGGTGCAAGTTGTGCGCCTGAAAAATATAGCCAATTTTGCGCCGCGCCTTTACCAATTCGTCTGCACTCGCATGGCACATTTCTTGACCGATAATTTTGAGACTTCCCGATTGACCGGATCTCAATCCGCCAATCAAAGTTAAAAGCGTAGTTTTTCCAGAACCGGAAGGCCCCGTCATTAGCACAACTTCACCTGCTTTAATGTCGAGATTAATGTCAAAAAGTACCTGTTTTCGCAGTTGACCTTGACCGAAGTAGTGGTCGAGTTGGTGCGCGGAAATTATAGGCGTAGGAATCTGTAAGGCGTTGGTTTTTGGGGAGCTAGTAGTAGAATTCATAAGTTATTGGTTTGAGGTTTTAGATTTAAGAATAAACAGCTTTATTCGCCGAAAATGCCGAGAGAAAAAAAGAGAATGATTACAAAAAATATGTGTGTAGTCAGGAGTTTATACAAAATCTGGCTTTAATACCCCCTTTATTCTTTAGTCCGCGGAGGCGGACTTCGTTTGTGTAGTAGCGGTTTCAACCGCCGAGTCTTATAAACAGGTTTCTAGCCCTCTATTCTTCATTTTCCGTTAAAACATATCTGCCGGGTCTGCTGCTTGCAGTTTTCGAGTGGCAATTGCTCCCGAAATACTGCACATAATCACGTTCAAAAGTAATACTATAACTGCTCTAAGCAGCGTCATATAAAGGGGTAAATTTGTAGCTTTGCGAGTTAAAGAGTAAAGTCCGAAAGAAACTCCCACTCCTGGCAAAAAACCGAGGACGGAAAGAATTAGAGCTTCTTCAAAAACGATGCCCAGTAAATAAACATTGCGGTAGCCCATCGCTTTGAAAGTAGCGTATTCTCCCATGTGGTCGCTGACATCGGTTGAGAGAACTTGATAAACAATAATGACACCAACTACAAAACCCATCGCGACGCCTAAATTAAACACAAAGCCGATCGCAGTATTCTTAGCCCAATAGTTTTTCTCAAAATCGATAAATTCTTGTTTAGTTAGTACCTTGACATCCGGCGGTAAATATGCTTTCAAAACTTGTTGAACTTCCACGGGGTCAGCACCCGGTTGCAGTTGAATTAATCCGGCATTAACACTCGCGGCGTTTTGTCTCGCAAACAGGCGCAGGTAATTTTGATCGCTAGTCATCAAAATACCGTCGGCGGCAAAAGATGCTCCAACTGTGAATAAACCGCTGACGTTAATCGTGCGTCGCTCTACCTCAGCTTTAACGGCTTGGCCTCGATCGATTTGTGCGATCGTTTTTTGGTACTCTCCCCTAGAAGCTCGATCGAACAACACGGTATCCGGCAATTTAATCGCGCTCAAATTTTGGTTAACTTCTGGAAGCGCAAACGCCGGGTGGTTGGGATTGAAACCGACCACCATCAGCGACGTTTCGCGCCGAGTTTCGGGATTTTTCCAGTTAGCAATTTTCACGTAAAGCGGCTCGGCTGATTTCACCCCCGGTACGTTCATTGCTTGATACAATCTGCGTCTGGGGAAGGAAGACAAATTAATCAAATTTCGCGCTTGGGGGTGAATCAAAACTAAGTCTGTTTCCAAGCTTTGGTGCAGCCGCGTATTGCTGGTGTAAAGCGCATTTTGAAAGCCCAACTGCATGAACATCAAAACGTCAGCAAAGGCAATTCCTGCTACTGCAACCAGCATTCGCCCTTTGTCGTGACTCAGTTGCAGCCATCCGAGGGAAGTTCTGCGTCTTAACTGTTGTAATGGTTTTATGAGTCCAAGCATAGGATTTTAGATTTGGGATTTGGGATTGAAGAGATAGGGCTGATGGTTTACTCTCTTCGTACTGAAAGAATATGTGATTATTGAACCGCGAAGACGCGAAGGACACGAAGGAAGAGAGAGGAAGAAGTAGAGAGTTTTTTACCGGGGAGAAAGTAACATTTTTTACTTAATCTTTAATTTCCCCGATCGCCACTTTGACTTGCAAATTGGTGAATCCCGCTACTTTCTGGCTGGAAGCTTCATCTAAGCGCACTTTTACTTCGACAATTCGACTATCAATATTCGCAGAAGGATCGGTGTTAACAATGTTTTGCCGCTGCACTTGCAAACCAATATGTTCGACAGTTCCCCGCAATTCGCCGGTCAAAGCATCGCTAGTAATTTTGGCGGTTTGTCCGAGGCGTACTTTGTCCACATCGCTTTCGTAGATTTCCGCAACAGCCAGCATCTCGCGAGTTTGTCCGAGTTCGACAATGCCGTCGTTTCCGACTTTTTCCCCCGGATGCGTGTGAATTTTCAGGACTTGGGCGTCTCTGGGAGCACGGATGTAAGCTAGATCCAGATTGGCTTTGGCTTGTTTGGCGGCTGTTGCGGCCAAACTGACTTCGGCTGCTGCTGCTGCTATGTCAACGGGACGCACTTCGGCGATGCGATCGAGATTTGCTTTGGCTTCGTCGATTTGCTGTTGTCGAGATTGCTCAACTTGGCTGAGTTTGGCTTGGGCTTCGTTAATTTGTTGTTGGCGAGATTGTTGAATTTGATTTAGTTTGGCTTGGGCTTCGTTAATTTGTTGTTGGCGGGATTGGCGAATTTGATTCAGTTTTGCCTTTCCTTCGTTGATTTGCTGTTGGGCTGTTTCGGCGGCGAGGCTTTTGCTGTCGCTAGTTGAGGCGGAAATTGCTCCCTGTTCATACAGTTGGGAGTAGCGCTGATCCTCGCTTATGGCGTTGCGGAGTTCGGCTTGTAGACGGGCAATTGTGGCTTGTTGGGTTTGAATTTCTCCTTGTTGTTCGGCCCTGATGCGCGCAATTGTGGCTTGTTGCGCTGCCATTTCGGTGCTGCGATCGATTTCTAGACGGGCAACGATCGCCTGTTGCGCTGTGATTTCGTTGCTGCGATCGGCCATTATGCGGGCAATGGTGGCTTTCTGGGCTTGAATCTCGCCGTTTTTGGCTCCAGCTTTGACTTTTGCTAGGTTTGCCTCGGCGACGCGCACTTGTTCTTGAGCTTGGTCGAGGGCGGCCGAGAGGCGATCGCGACTGTCCAAAATTGCGATCGCCTGGCCTGTTTTCACCCTGTCTCCTTCTTTTACCAAAAGCCGATCGATCCGGTTTCCTTCGGCTGCACCGGAGGCGGAGACTTTAATTACTTCTCCTCTGGGTTCGAGTCGCCCCAAGGCTGTAACTGTGGTTAATTGGGATGCTGTGACGGCTGCTGCTGCGGCTACTGCATTGGGATCGGGTATGCGCGATCGCCAGATCGTGTAGCCTGTGGTTCCCGCTGCCCCCAGGGTTGCTACTGCTGCCACAACTAGGAGTTGTTTAACTAGGGATGGATTTGAGGATAAGCCGTCTGCTGTTGGTTGGTTTACCATGACATACCTCTTTGTGAGAAAATGAAACTAAACGGTTTAGTTAGGAGGTCTTCTCATACTAAACCGTTCAGTATAATAATGTCAAGCTCCCAAATAAAAATTACAGAAGCAAGGTATGGCAAGGACAAAACCGATCGAAGCAGACGCCGCAGCAAGTGACAAAACCGAGCAAATCCTGCAAGGCGCGATGCAAGAATTTTTAACCCACGGCTACGCGGGGACGAGTATGGACAAGGTAGCGAAGACGGGAGGAGTTTCCAAAGCCACGGTTTACAGCTATTTTGCCGATAAAGAAGGATTATTCGCGGCCTTGGTACAGCGGCTGGCGCGAAAAAAAGTCCATTTTACGGTTCTGGATGAAGAACCCGCCGTAGCGCTGCGATTCGTTGCCACAACTATATTGGATCAGGTGACCCAGGAACCAGAATATCTCAATTTTGTGAGGTTAGTGATTGCGGAGTCGGGGCGTTTTCCCCAGCTAGCGCAGACTTTTGTGAGAAACTTAGGTAAACCGGGGATCGAGCGGCTCACTGAATATTTGGCATCGCATCCAGAGTTAAAATTATCCGATGCGGAGGCAACGGCGCGGATTTTTATTGGATCGCTGGTATATTTCCAGTTAACGCAGCATATGATGCACGGCAAAGATATTATCCCAATGGAGCGCGATCGACTGATCGACGCTCTGCTGCACTTGATTTTATCCCCGCAGTCCAATTCCTAAGTGCGATCGACAGAATCTAGGAATTTTATTTGAGAATGATTTAAATGCCATAAAGAGCGAGATGCCTTTATGGCTGCGATCGCAGGTTTTAGTCAGGTGTTTTCCCTAACCTGTCCCTCAATTCCTCAGCCGATAACTGTGGCAGCAGTTGTTCTACCAACAATGTCAATTCTGCCACAGGCAAGGCCAATAAATTAGTAACGACTGTAGGCAGAATATCGCCCAATTCAGGCGATCGTATTTGCAACGCACTTTCAGCCAACAATTTAACCGCTGATTCCCGCCCTGTTTCATCGACTGTCAGCATCGATATTGCCAACAACAGCACTGTAAATTCCGCTGCCGCCAACTTTGATATTGGAGATAGAAAAGCCGTCATTTTTGGGCTTAATTCTCCAAATCGAACTCGCAGAAAGTTTTCTAAGATTAAGCGCTGTTGTTCTTGTCTGCCTCGTTCTAGTCCTTGTTCTAGTCCTCGTTCTAGTCCCCGTTCTAGCCCTCGTTCTAGCCCTTGTTCTAGTCCCTGTTCTAGTCCTTCTTCTCTAGCTTGTTGCTGTGCTGCTTGTATTTGTTGTTGAAAAAGTGGTGCAATGGCCATAATTAACTCCCGCTCTTCTGGCTGTAATTCTTGTGGCGCATCGGTTACCAAATTTGACTGTAACCGATACAGCAATTCTAGCGCGATAATCCGCAACGGATCGTCTGTTGCTAAAGCGCTTAATTGGGAAATAGCCCTTTGCTGCACTCCCCCTTTGCCCAAAATCCTCAACCACAGGGTGTCTGGAGTTTCTGGCAACTGGTGAATCGCCACAATTGCAGTTCGCAAAGATTCCCCCAAGAAATAAATTCCCTGCATCCAATTCTCTGTGTCTGGTATCGCATTAAAGCTATCTACCAATGCTTTCGATGCTGTGGGCATCAAAATCCACAGTTTTGGTAACTGAGCGTCATCATAGCGAGTATTTTCTCTTCTAAATTTTCGCTCCAATTCACCTCGCACGTCCAATAACTTGCCCAGACAGCTACAAATTTCGCTGACGTTTGCCGGATTGCGAAACGGTTCAAAAATTGCAGTTGTCTGTGCCATTTTTCCCAACAATCCCAACGTTTCTGAGTATTCGGGAATTGCGGTGCTGGGAGTGAAATAAACATCGATTTCTCGAACTTCGGAACTCACATCGCGGCCGATATTAACCGTTCCGAGCGGCGACAGCAATTCCTCCAGGTATTCTTTTGCAAAGAGATCGTGAATAAATCGCGTCATAGGAATTATTTCAAACACTAAATAGATTTTTTAGCCGTTTTCTCACCCATTCTACAGGATTTTCCTCCTCTTCTGCTGCCTCTACTAATTCCATTTCTCGCAATAATTGCTGTCTCTCGCTGAGTTCTTCTTTGTGTTTGACTATTTCTTTAATAATCTGTTCAGATAAATCCGGTCTTTCAGTTAAAACTTTCTGGAAACCTTCTTTATTGATGGCAAACAAAATAGTTTCTTCTAAAGCTCTCACCGAAGCTGTTCTGGGGATGCCCAACATCAAAGAAAGTTCCCCGAAAAACTGACCAGAACCGAGGTTATTCAGATGTTTGTTAATAGCTTCTACAAAAACTTCTACTGAACCTGAAAGAATCATGTAAAAAGCATCTCCGGGGTCGTTTTCGTGAAACAAATATTCTTGCGATCGCAGCCGTTTGCGGTATCCAACTTCAATCAATTGCCGCAATTCCAGATCGGTCAGATTTTCAAAGTATTCCACCTCTCTTAGCAAACCGCTAAGCGACGATGGCTTTTTGAGTTTCTCTGCAAAAATTGGCGGTTTTTGCTCATTTTCCGTGTAACTGTTCGGGAGGTCAATTGCAGTTTCTTTTTTGTTTAACATTGACAACAGAACTTCGGGGTTTTGCAAATAAATTTCTCTGTCATTGAACGGAAATTCGATTTTTTGCTGGCGGAAATTGTATTCAATTGCAAAATTCAAAGAACTTTTAATTAATTCTCTTTCAGTCGGCCTGTCCGTCCACACTAAAAGTTCAAATTTAAAACTATCATCACCAAACTCGACAAACAATACTTTCGGGTTCGGTTCGTACAAGACTCCAGCTTCTGCGTAAGCAATATTTAACAGAGTTTCTGTCACTAACAGCGGGTTACTATTCTCGGCTACTTCTACGGGAACTCGCAGACAGAGTAGGGAGTTTTCGTAACTCCAGTTAACAATTTTGTTGCTAATCATTTTGCTGTTGGGAACTATGACGCTAGAGTCCTCAGTAGTTTGTAGGATGGTCGATCGAATCGATATTTTTTTGACGATTCCCATTAATCCTTCTAATTCCACAAAGTCTCCGACTTTCACAGGTCTGTCTAAAAGCAGCGTTAAGCCACTGACAAAATTAGTTGTTAAATCTTGGATTCCGAAGCCAATTCCGACTCCCAATCCCCCCGCGACTACTGCAAAAGAAGCGAGGTTGAAACCGATGCTTTGGATGGCGACTATCACCCCCAAAGCTACTATTAAATACCCAATAATTACTGCGATGGCTTCCCTGTTTCCCTCGTCAATTCCCAGTCGGACTAGCAACCGTTCCTTAAGAAAGTTCGTAAAAGAGCGTGCTATGACAAGGATAGCCATAAACAATACAATCAGTTCCACCAGTGACTGCATGGATACAGGATTTTCACCGATTTTAAATAGGGTAGCTGTAAATATTTGCGATATCTGTGTCAATACTTCTTCTGGGATTGTATTAAATTTGAATTCCGGTTCTAAGGTTTTTGATGTTGTCATTTTTTAAGTGGGTAGTAAAGAATAAAGTCCTCAGTACCCAAGTTAAAAATAAAATACTGAAGTCTTTATCACAAATGTTAGCCTATTTTGGTAAAAAAACTGAAGTTTTTACATAGATATGTGGTTCCTCATACTACGCAGTTCTCCCTATTTCCAATTTTTCGGATACGTTGTCTTCCCAGACCTGCGGTTATTGTGCCATTTTTGCGCGAGACGAGATCCGACTCATCTATTATTAAAGTGATTGCTCTATAGCAATCATCGCATCATTTGTGAACTTCTTACTCCCTCCCCGAACCCGGGGGGAGGGTTGGGGTGGGGTAAAAAAATACGACTCCTGCAAGGATTGCTATAGTAAATTTATTCAACATTAACTCAAGGCGATTTTATGATACTCTCCACTAATTTGTTTTGGAATTCCCCTTATAAACTCAAGCAGGGATTATTCAATAACTATTTAAGTGGACAAGTCAAATATCCAAGTATTACAATGACTTTAACTGGTGGGAGAGATATCGCTATTACTCTGCCAGTGGTGTCCGTCTTGTTTATTTCTAAGGATCGCGAATTAAATAACTTACAATTTTAATTGTTATTGTAGGATGGGCGTCCCCCCCGGCCATTTTGGACGGGCGGGGCCCCCCACCCACGTTCAA
>NZ_JAUBOZ010000061.1:0-43332 GCF_036700475.1 Microcoleus sp. T2B6
GACTGTTGACTGTTGACTGTTGACTGTTGACTGTTGACTGTTGACTGTTGACTGTTGACTGTTGACTGTTGACTGTTACCATTCGTGTCAACTTAAGACTAAAATCCATAATAAATATCGTTTATAGTTGAGTTTCGAGTCCCCCTAACCCCTCTTAATAAGGGGTGACAAGACTATTGTTACGCCCCCTCTAACTCCCCTTAATAAAGGGGAAAGAGCATTCAAATTCAACCCCGACTCCCCTTCTTAAGGGGGATTTAGGGGACTCGAAACTTCGATACAAACGAGATAGACACAGGGTTTTAGTATTAGGTTGACACCGATGGGCTGTTACTAATTTACAATTCCCAATTCCCAGTCAACCGTCACTCGCCGAGTAACAACGGAGGTAATTTAGTAAAAGGTAAATCCTCGTTGATTGCATCAATTTCTTCCTGTTCTCTTTCGTTGATTTGACCGATATAAGACTTGAGAATTTGGGCAAGACGGTTGTTATAAAATCGGTGCAAACTATAATTTGGCGTAGCTGGAAAGCCGCGCCGTTTTTTGTGCCGCCCGCCGGCACCGGGATCGAAGCTTTGAATGCCCCGATCGATCGCCCATTCGATCGGCGTATAGTAACAAGCATCGAAGTGCAAGCAGTCTATTTCCTGCAAACTTCCCCAATAACGCCCGTACAGTCGATCGCCCTTATACAAACAAAAAGACATACCCATCGGCTGTCTGTCATCTTCCTTGTCGTAGGCGGCTACAAATAAAACTCGATCGCGATAATTGTGGTGCAACTGTTCAAAAAATCGCTTAGTCAGATACTTGCTTCCCCACCAACCAAATTTGTCGCAAGTATTCTCATAAAAAGCATACATTTGACCAAACATGGCTTGGGGAATTTCATCGCCCGTCAGCGTTTTTACCAACAAGCCAGCTTGGTCAACTGCTTTGCGTTCGCGCTTGATATTGCGACGCTGGTTGGCATTAAATGCGCCTAAATAATTGTCAAAATTTTGATAGCCTTGATTTTGCCAAATATAGCTGTGGTGCAGCCAACTGCTGAAACCGTGGCGTTCCATTCTTTCGCGCCATTCGGGATCGACATAAAGGAAATTGCAGCCGGAGATATTGTGGCGATCGCAAAAATGGTCGATCGCGCTTACCATTACTCCGGTTAACTCGTCTTCATCTTCCCCCTCGGCAATCAAAAACCGATAGCCTTCAGCCGGAGTAAACGGCGTCATTCCCATCAATTTCGGATAATATTTAACGCCCAAACGTTGAGCTAAATCGGCCCACTGATTGTCGAACACAAATTCGCCGTAGCTGTGGCTTTTGACATAAAGTGGCGCGCAAGCAATCAACTGTTTGTCTCGCCACACAGTCAAGTGATGCGGCAGCCAACCGGTTTTACCTGTTGCACTGCCGGAGACTTCGAGATTGTTAAGCCAATCCCATTCCAGAAATGGAGTTTTTAGTGGCATCGCCAGGGCATCCCACGACGCTTGCGGGATTTCGCCTATTTTGCTAATCCAGGCTACAGAATATTGAGGTTTTGGCTGTTTCAGCATAGGGAGACTTGTGCGTAGAGCGATCGAACTTCATTTAAGTTAATACAATTATTCGATCGCTGGGAAAGCTCAATGGCAACTGGTGTCAACTGAATGTTGAAACCTGACAAATCTCGCTTTTGTCCGAGACCCGATCCCCCTAAATCCCCCTTAAGAAGGGGGACTTTGAGCGGAAGAGGGACTTTGAGTGCCTCCGGTTCCCCCCTTCGTAGGGGCGGTGCCAAGAGTGCCCGCCCTTGGCTAGGGGGGATCGGAGGGCTTAATCGTCAAACCCTAGTCTCGGAGTACGTTTGAGCTTTAGTTAGTTCGATCGACCCGATAATGCAAAAATACCTCTTGTCCCACCTGTTTAACCGCCAAAAGCTCCAATTTCGGAGCTAAATCCGCCAAAAAACCCTCTCCCTCCACAGGTGTCGGTGCATCCGCGCCGCCCAAAATTAACGGGCACACCGTCAGCCAAAGTTCGTCTACCAAGCCTGCAGCCAGCACAGACGCTACCAGTTTTCCCCCGCCCAGAATCGCCAAGCGTTTGATACCGAAGCTTTCTAGCTGTTGAAACGCATCAATCCAATCAATCTCTCCACCTACGGTTTTCGCATAGATAATTCGATCGAATTGAGATGTTGCACCATTCTCAATAAGCTTTTTATGAACAGGCAAGATGCCTGTTCCACAAGAAAGTTCATCTCTTGTGGAACGGTCATCTCTTGTGGAACGGGCATCTCTTGTGGAACGGGCATCTTGCCCGTTATTGAGAATGGTGCCAGATGTGCGATCGAACTTACTGTTCTCAATAAGGCTTTGATTAACAGGCAAGATGCCTGTTCCACAAGAAATTTCATCTCTTGTGGAACGGGCATCTCTTGTGGAACGGGCATCTTGCCCGTTCTTGAGAATGGTGCCAGATGTGCGATCGAACTTACTGTCTTTCGTCGGAACAGGTGACGGCAATGCCGTTTCCCTACTGTCTTGCCCCGTCAGCAACCAGCGAGGCACAGGTTGCTGGAAAAATCGCAAGTTTGGGTCAAATTGGGACGATCGCGAACACACAATTTGCACCGGTTGTGGGGGCTTCCCTTGCAGTTCCCTCTGTTTGAGCAATTCCGGCGAAATCACTCTCATCGTCGTCCCATAGGCCTGTAAAGTGCCGTTGCCGAACAAAACGGCGTCACTTGCTGCTACTTGCTGTTCGAGGTGGGCTTTGTCCTTGGCAGAACCGAATCTCGCGGGCGATCGTACTGCATCCGCAATTTTACCGTCGGCACTGATTGCGAGTATTACTGTTGCTAATGGTCGATCGATCTTATCTGTCATTAATTTATCCGTCCTGGACGCACCGGTGCTCAGAAACCGGGTTTTTTAGCAAAATCTTTCGTTGTCGCCCACAGATTAGGTAAAAAACCCGGTTTCTTTGGGAAAAATGCGTGAGTCCTGTTTATCAAATTTTCAACATCATAAGGGCAAAAGAGGACAGGGCGGTGCCGTTTCCCTATCCCAAAAGAGCGATCGGCAGTTGCCGGAAAAGTCGATCGCCCGTTTGCACTAAAACCTTTTGTATCTGCCGTCGATCGCCGAGGCCCGATCCCCCTAAATCCCCCTTAAGAAGGGGAGTAGGGGTTGACTTTGAAAAGATTCTTGTCCCCCCCTGGTTGAAGGGGGACTTTGAGCGCTTCTTGTCCCCCCCTTTTTAAGGGGGGCTAGGGGGGATCTGGCCTGGGCGGTAAACAGCAATCTCTGAGTACGTTTGACCTTAAATTGACACTGGACACTGCCCTGTCCTAATTTTCATTAACTCCATTTCCCAACAACTCCTGAAACCTGACATCGCCGCGAATCCCATCAAAATCGGTATCAGTTTTTGCCACTTCTCGATATTTTTCCGGTTCCAATTCAATCGCGCGCTGCAAATTTACCAGCGCTAACTCAACCTGATTCTGCAAGGCAAAAGAGCAAGCTTTATTATAATAAGCACCTGTACAATTTGGATCTATTTCTAAAGCTTTATCCCAATTAGCCATTGCCTCGTCATGACGACCTAATGTTAGTAAAGCCCAAGCTCTATTAGCCAATATACCAGCATCATCAGGCTGCCATTCTAAAACGCGATCGTAGCTGGAGATTGCCTCCTCAGCGCGTCCGAATCTTTGCATAACAAAGCCGCGCCACTCCCATAAATAGGCTTTACTTGGTTCAATTTTAATCGCTAAATCCAGACATAAAATAGTTTGCTCGTAGCGTTCCACATCGAATAGTTTTTTCGCTTTTTCAAACCAAAAATCGCAGTCATCGGGCTGAATGTTAATGGCAAAATCCCAGCTTTCTCGCGCGGCTTCTTGACTGTCGCACTTGCTCAGTGCAAAGCCTCGGGAAAACCAAAAATCGCGGTCTTTGCCTGCTATTTCTTTTGCTTGGTCGAGACTAGCAACAGCTTCTGCATAGCGCTCCAATTCACACAAAACCTTACCTTGTTCCAAACAAACGATCGGCGCATCCGGTCTTATTTCTGCAACTTCAGCTAATTTTGCTAGGGCGGCTTCATACTGCCCTTGTTTTGCCAGGGCCAAACCACTGTAAAACAAAGAAACGGGATTATTTGGCGCAGCAGCATCGCCCAAATCCCCCATTCCCTCTAAACGCAGGAAATGCACCCGGCCCGACGCATCGCCCGCTACAACTGTCACTCCATCAGGCGCAAAAGCACAGCCATTAAACGCAGCTTCTCCGCTGAAACTAGCAACCTCTTTACCTGTGAGCAAATCCCAGATTTTCAGGGTTTTATCCCATGAAGCCGAAATCGCTGTTTTTCCGTCTGGTGCGATCGCCACTGCTAGTACCGAGTTACTATGACCCGCGAGAGTTTTCAGTTCTGAAGCTGTCTCGGTGTCCCAGATTTTCAGCGTTTCATCGTAAGAAGCAGAAATCGCTGTTTTACCGTCGGGTGCGATCGCCACTGCATTTACCGCGCTACTATGACCCGTGAGAGTGGTCAGTTCCCGGCCTGTCTCGGTGTCCCAGATTTTCAGGGTTTTATCGTAAGAAGCGGAAATCGCTGTTTTACCGTCGGGTGCGAGATCCACTGCTGTTACAAAGGAACTATGACCCGTGAGAGTTGTCAGTTCCCGGCCTGTCTCGGTGTCCCAGATTTTCAGGGTACTATCCCATGAAGCGGAAATCGCTGTTTTACCGTCGGGTGCGAGATCCACTGCTGTTACTTTGTCAGTATGACCCGTGAGAGTTTTGAGTTCCCGGCCTGTCTCGGTGTCCCAGATTTTCAGGGTATTATCAGATGATGCGGAAATCGCTGTTTTGCCATCGGGTGCGATCGCCACTGCATTTACCCTGTTACTATGACCCCTGAGAGTTTTGAGTTCCCGGCCTGTCTCGGTGTCCCAGATTTTCAGGGTTTTATCGTAAGAAGCCGAAATCGCGGTTTTACCGTCGGGTGCGATCGCCACTGCATTTACGGAACTATGACCTGTGAGAGTTTTCAGTTCTGAGCCTGTCTCGGTGTCCCAGATTCCCAGGGTAGGATAATTAGAAACGGAAATCGCTGTTTTTCCGTCGGGTACGATCGCCACTGCTTTTACATGGAAACTATGACCTATGAGAGTTTTCAGTTTTCGCCCTGTCTCGGTGTCCCAGATTTTCAGGGTATTATCATCGGAAGCCGAAATCGCTGTTTTGCCATCGGGTGCGATCGCCACTGCATTTACGGAACTATGACCCGTGAGAGTTTTTAGTTCCCGGCCTGTCTCGGTGTCCCAGATTTTCAGGGTATTATCATCGGAAGCCGAAATCGCTGTTTTTCCGTTGGGTGCGATCGCCACTGCTGTTACAAAGGAACTATGACCGACAAGCGTCCGCAGTGCGCCTTCTCCAGGCCGTTCTAAATTAGCCTTCAAAGGTCGCAACCAAGGACGATCTTTCGACTGCTTTGCTTGTGCCAGCATCCCCTGAATTTCAGGTGTTTCAAAATCAAACAACCTCCCCCATAAATGCTCTACCAGTTCCGTTTTATCCTTATCCAAAACGTGCGCCGACTTGCGAATTGCCCCTTGAATCAATCTCAGAGTTTCACCTTGCCCATCCGACAGCAACACATCAGAAATTTTCGCCAAATCGTAATCATCAATTAGCGCTTGTACCCCCAACACCTCCAGTTTCATCTCAATAAAACCGAAATCAGTCAACCAAGCACAATAACGATTAAAATCCTTCAACCCCTGAACGAAATCCCTGGGTTGATATTTCAATAAATATTCCCGATCGCCTTGACTCTGCTGCGCCAACCACACACCTAACTTGCTCATATCGGCGCTCCTTCCAACCTGTTATTAATACCTTGGCGGTTAAGTTCTTCCACATTCACCCCAGCAGATTGCACAGTTTCATCTTTTTCGAGAAACTCGCGAAAGGTGTTGTGATAAATATTGTAGCGAATTTCCCCGTTTACCTGTTCCTGTCGCAAAAAAGAATCCCATTTCTTTAGTACCTGCTGTACTTTAAAATCCGTCTCGCGCACCGATTTGGCAATCCAGCGGCGAGCAACAGGCTCGTGAGCTTTCGACAGCACGTAGATAATATTAACTTTCAATTCCAGCAGAGGATCGTCTTCGTGACCAATCATCTGTACCCAGTGTTTTTGATAATATTCCTCCAAACCCGCTGGCAAATCATTTAAATTCACATCATTGTACGTGCCGCCTTCAATCTCATCAAGTACGTGGCGGAGGTAGATAAATTTCTTTTCGCTTTTTTGGGCTACCGCCGTCACAAACTCTTCCCGCTGCAAATTTCGACCTTTAATCCAATCCTGAATTAACTCGCTTCTCTCCGTGCGTTTTCTCAGATAAGCCTCGACATCTTCGAGACTTTTTCCATCGTATTTCATCAAATCAAAAACTGTCCGGTTAGCTGCCGGCATTGGCAGAAATTCTGGTCGCTTCGAGACAATAAAATAAACGTTATCGGGCAAATCATTAGGCAAATAAAGGACATTGCTGCCGCTACTTTGCTCCTTCAAATCAACTTCATCCAGCGCATCCACCACAAAAATCAACTTTTTGCCGCCCACTTTAGCGCTAACTTCCCCCAGCAACCTGCCTAGAAAGTTGCCGTTTTCCAGGGCATTTTCCGGCAGTCGCGGGTACTTCTCTTTAAGATTAAAACCTTCAATTAACTGAATGCAAGCATTTTCCAAAAAAGTTTTAGCGCTGACAATCCCGTCCGGTTGCGAGTTGAAATGAGTAACGCAGCGTCGCTTCAGCAGCACCACACAGGCTGCCATAATCGCGCTTTTCCCAACACCCGGTTCCGCCTGCAAAACAAAATAGCCTTTCCGATTTTTATTCAGAAACTCGTTAATTGCTTCAAACACAAATTTCCGACCGGTAAAGTCTTTAATTCTGTCCTGAATAATCGTCTCGGATTTGAGGGAAATCGGCAAACTCGGCGCGGCAGGATCGATATATCTTTGCAGCAACGCCCGAATCTGCGCCAAATCAGATCGGATGCCAATTTCGATCGCGCCCAATTTCGCCATCACTTGACAAATCTGCTGCTTAGTTGCTACCGCCTCCAACTTATCGATAATCTCCCGATTTTGCAGCTTCAAATCCTTGAGATCCGCCAAAGCAATTTGGTGCAGATTCAACAGCATCGCCGCAAACTTTTCTCCTCCCTTGGCTGCATCTTGTTTCAGCACTTCCCGGTACGCCTTCGGAAATGTTTCGTACAGTCTTTGCGCCACAAATTCCACGATTTCTGCATCAAAGGATTTCCCCTCACTGGCCGCGAATTCCCCGATGAATCTTGCCCAATCTTCCGGTGTCAATCCCGTAACTCGATCGAACTCCGCAGCATCCGCCGAAAAAATCAGAGTCAGTTGGTCTTCAGAAATATTTAAACCCCTTGACAAATCAACCCCTTCTGTGTTAATATTCAGCCAATATTCAGGAGTTTTTTCGGCTAATCGATCTAAATCCCTGGCAGACGAATTTTTACTCAGGGCGATCGCAATTAATTCATCTGACGAAGCAACATCTTTCAAAATATAGGCGATCGCCTCACCCGCCGCCTCAATCAAATCGCGATTGTCAAGAATATTCGGATTTTTTCCCAACTTTTCGGCGATCAGATTTCCCAAGTCGTTAGCCGCCATATTCCCCGCTATACCGCCCGCGATCGTTGCTAATATCGAAATGCCCCCAACGGCTGGATTGGCCATCACACCCAATGCTGCTGTCACTGCCGGATTGGCGATCGCGCTGGCAATCATTGGCGCAACACCCATCACCGCACTCCATCCAAGAACCCTAACTTTAGTATTAGCTAAATCAACTAACGACATACTGTAAATATTCCCCGCGCTTTGCAATACTTTAGCGCGACAATATAATTAAATACAAGGTTAATTAATCTCACCTCTTGCACCATTCTTAGGAACAGGCATCTTGCCTGTTCCACAATGATTCTTAAGAACAGGCAAGATGCCTGTTCCACAAAAACTAAATTTTCTTGTGGGGTGGGCGTCTCGCCCGCCCCAAAATACAATCAGCCCGCCCCAAAATACAATCAGCCCGCCCCAAAATACAATCAGCCCGCCCCAAAATACAATCAGCCCCAAAAATACAATTGTATATTCAGTCGTCTTTAGACGACTTTAGCTATGAGACAGGGGTTTAAAACCCCTGGCGGCCCCCGCAACAACCTAACGGGCCCGACAACCTCCTCACACCCCCGTAACAAACTCGCCACCCCACAACAATTTGTAAATTTTTTTATAGATCCGATCGCACAGCTTGTATTTGACGGATAATATCTGTTTATTTATTTTGCAACCCCAGCGATCGCCCTAGCAAAGTATTTACTTTTCTTTACAAAAAGCCGAGCAAAAAACGGCGCGGGAGGTAAAAATTCTGTTGCAGACTTTAAATGCGCCGCGCGATCGACTAGAGTAAAAAAAATGGCTTTATCCGTTTATTCATCGCAAAGGAAACAAAGCTCATGGTTCAACGCGGTTCTACAGTTCGGATTCTCCGCAAAGAATCCTTCTGGTATCAAGAAGTGGGCACCGTTGCTACGGTAGACCAAAGCGGCATTAAATACCCAGTTATCGTTCGCTTTAACAGCGTAAATTATGCAGGCGTCAACACCAACAACTTCGCCCAAAGCGAATTAGTGGAAGTGTCAGCACCCAAAGCAAAAGCGAAAACAGGGACTCCAGTAGCTTCCGGCGGCAAACAAACCACGCTGGACGAGAAAACTCGGCAAACCGGCCAGGGTAGCCCCTCGCAGCAGCCGAAAACTACCGCGGACAGCAAAGCGGGCTCTGAAACGCCGGGCACGGTCCAAGGTTCGCCTCAAGGTCAAGGAACAGAACAACGCTAATTGTGCCAGAACTGCCAGAAGTTGAAACTATTTGCCGGGGTTTGAATCAAGCAACCCTCGATCGAGAAATGTTGGGCGGGGACGTGTTGTTAAACAGCACGATCGCCCGCTCAATCTCTGCGACCGATTTTTTGACACAACTCAAAGGAAAGTCGATCGCCCGCTGGTACAGACGCGGCAAATATCTACTGGCAGAACTATCTCAATTCCCAGAAGGAGAAAGGGAAAGGGGGAGAGAGGGAGAGGGGGAGAGGGGGAGAGTGGGAGAATTTCTTGCCCAAACTCCAAACTCTTCCCGAACGCCTTCTTTCTCCCCCTCCCTTTTGCCTTCAAAAGCAGGCTGGTTGGGCGTTCACTTGCGGATGACGGGACAACTGCTGTGGGTGAACCGATCCGAACCCCTGCAAAAACACGCGCGAGTACGGCTGTTTTTTGAAGGAAACCAAGAATTGCGGTTTGTAGACCAGCGCACCTTCGGGCAAATGTGGTACGTGCCCGCAGAAACCGAGGTTTCGGGCACAGTCATCGGTTTGAAACTTTTAGGGCCAGAACCGTTTTCAGAGGAATTTACAACAGAATATTTGGCCCGCAAGCTGCAACGGCGGGCGCGACCCATAAAAACAGCTTTGCTAGACCAGGCACTGATAGCTGGTTTGGGCAATATTTACGCAGACGAAACTTTGTTTTTGTCGGGAGTGATGCCCACAACTCTGTGCGCGGATTTGACGCCAGAGCAAATTGGGCGCATCCATACAGCTATTATTCAAGTTTTACAGAAGGCGATCGCATCCGGTGGCACGACTTTTAGCAATTTTCTCAACGTCCAAGGTGTCAACGGCAACTACGGCGGCGTCGCTTGGGTGTACAATCGCGCTGGTCAACCCTGTCGCACTTGCTCCACAACCATCGAACGTATAAAATTAGCAGGGCGATCGACTCATTTTTGCCCCATTTGTCAGACATAGGAAGCAGTCAATGGATTTTAAGCTTTAGATTTTAGATTTTAGATTTACCCCACGAATCGCACCCCTTTATTCCTTAGTCCGCGTAGGCGGACTTTGTTTGTTTAGTAGCGATTTCAATCGCCGAGTGACTTTCCAGCCAAATCTAGATTAAAATTTGTATAGTTTTTTAAACTAAACAAAGCAAGTTATGGCAATCAAGAAAGGCAGTATAGTTCGCGCTGTACGCGAAAAATTGGAAAACAGTCTAGAAGCCAAAGCCAGCGACCAGCGCTTTTCCTCCTATATATTTGAAACAAAGGGCGAAGTGATGGATGTTCGCGGCGACTATGCCTTCGTCAAATTTGGCAAAGTACCCACCCCGAATATTTGGCTGCGGGTAGACCAACTCGAAGATTTTAAGTAACTCACCAAAACTAAACTTCACTGTTCTTAATGTAGCGAAGGGTGCGCGACGCGCGCCTTTCCCCAATTAAGCTGATTGCTAAAATCTAAAATCTAAAATCTAAAATCTAACATCTAAAATCAAATGAATTCTCCATCAACCCGCGTATCAATTATCGGTGCAGGCAAAGTCGGCAGTACGTTAGCCCAGCGAATTGCCGAGAAAAATCTGGCAGATGTAGTATTGCTAGATATTGTGGAAGGTTGGCCGCAGGGCGTTGCTTTGGATTTGATGGAAGCTAGGGGAGTCGAACACCACGATCGCCAAATTGTCGGTACAAATGATTATACAGATACGGCAAACTCAAATATCATAGTAATTGCCGCCGGAGTGCCCCGCAAACCCGGTATCAATCGGGAAGATTTAATTAAAATCAATGCTGGAATTGTCACCGAAGCCACAAAACAGGCGATCGAGCATTCTCCAGAAGCAATCTTAATCACAGTCACAAATCCCCTAGATATCATGACTTATTTAGCGTGGGAAGCTGCAGATTTGCCCAAACACCGAGTCATGGGGATGGGGGGAGTTCTCGACTCCGCCCGCTTTCAAACTTTTATTGCAATGGAATTGGGCGTTTCAAATGCTCAAGTCAATGCCACTGTCATCGGTTCTCATGGCGATTTGATGGTTCCTTTGCCCCGCTATTCTACTGTCAACGGTATTCCCATCAATCAACTTATGGATGCTGGGGCGATCGATCGACTCGTACAGCGGACTCGCCACGGCGGCGCAGAAATTGTAGAATTGATGAAGACTGGTAGTGCTTATTTTGCACCCGCATCTGCTGTCTGTTTGATGGTAGAATCTATTTTATTTAATCAGTCGCGACTCTTGCCTTGCTGCGTTTATTTGCACGGCGAATACGGCGTGCAAGATATCTTTTTAGGAGCTCCCTGCCGCTTGGGATATCAGGGAGTGGAACAAATAGTGGAACTTGAACTCAGCGATACCGAAAGATCAGCCTTTATCAAGTCGGGCAAATTGGTTGCCCAAAATATTGAGGAAGCCAGGGCAATATTGAAAACGGCTTCTTAAGCTTGTAGCTGTTGGTTGAGCACAGCAGCCTGCTCGCCACTTCAATATAATAATTTATATTGAGTGTGACAGTGGGATAGCTCTTTCGGAAGTTGGCTTATCTGGTTTCAACCGCGCTTTGATAAATATCATTGATCGTGGTTGTTATGCTGTATTTCAAACGCCGAAAAATTGGTAGCAAGAAACCGATATATAAACATAAAATTTACTCTCAAAAACTTGCTAAAAACGCAAAAACTGGCAAAAGTAGTTGAACTTGGTTTGCGCGACAATACCATCAGAGTTTCTCTAGAAATTAAAGCCAAAATCTGCCATCTTCTTTTTACTACTATACCAACCGCATAAGCAGTCGGTTTTGGATTATCTCTCACTCGCGATCGGATTGCCCAACAACAAGGTGGCACTTTAAAGGTAGGAAGTGAAATGCGAGTTTCTACGGAATTTATCATTACTTCGCCCAAACTTTAATCCTCGCGATCGCCATTTCTATTGATCCAGCTTGAAATACCTTTACTTTCGCCAAAAATGTGATACCCTAAATATTTGTATTATCTAAAACTTTTACACTTCTCAAAAATGGCAAAAATCGGGCAAAAATTCTCCGCGCGTGCGAAGCTATCTCGAACGCGCGTGCCTTCGGTGAAGGGTAGGCAATAGCCCTTGAGTTGAGTCCATTTAACCATAGCCTGCAACTACCTCAACTGTTTGACCGAAAACTAACCTCTGATTCGGGGAATTTTAATCAGTTGAAAAGATTCAATCCCTCGCATGAAATAACGAGAAGGCAAGGAAAAATATCTAAAATTTCGGCTGACCCTAAAGATTGTAAAAAATCTAATTTAGGAGAGATAAATCGAGCATTACTTAAAACTCTAGAAAAGGCGATCGCCTCAATTTAAACAAATTTTAATAGATGCGATCCCAACAGGATATGCGATCGCCAAAACAAGGAAACCATTGAGGGAGTTTGGGGTAATAATAAAAAGGTGACAATTGCAACCGAAGGCGAGCCCAAAAAATGTCAAAATTAGTCAGAGACGCTCATCCCGATCTCGCAATGGAACCGGGTTTCTTGTTCCCACTTTCCGACATTCCCTGACCTAATTACGTTAATAAACCCGGTTTATGTGTAAGTTTTGTTAGCATTATTCTCAATAATTGAGAATAAAAGAAGTAGCAAATTCTGCCAATTTTTCAGTAAATATACGGGAGCTAAAATGGTCGATTGACCTCCAAATCTCGAAAAAATACGGAAATGCAGCGTAAGTAGCTGCTAAGTGCTAGCAGAAGGAGGAGAATAAGCTGTTACACATTTAAACCAATAACGATAGAGGTAGGGTGCGTCAGCTAGAACAGTGGCGGGATATGGGAAATACTTATGTACGCTCCGCACCCTACTATCCTCTTTTAAATGCCCAACAGCTTATGTTCTTTGCCTTTTTGAGTTACCAGGCTCAACTTGCAGAGCGCTATTGAGATGCCATCAACCTCGATAACAAACCGCAAAATAACTAAAGAAAAAGCATTATGTTTCAGGAATACCTGTATCACGAAGTAATCAACCTGCGCGAGAAACTAGCTCACCTAGAAAGAGAAACGCAGTCTCAAACCTGGTTCAAAAAGCTGCAAGCGCTGATGGGAGTTATTAGCAAAATTCGTGAATCCCTAGACTTAGAAACAATATTCAAAATCACAGCCACCGAAGTTCGGCAACTCCTAAATGCCGATCGAGTCGCCGTCTACCGCTTCTTTCCCGAATCCCAATTGAACGAGGGCGAAGTAGTGTCCGAAGACGTACTGCCCCAATACAGCCCATCTTTGGGAACCAAAATCCGCGACTACTGCTTCGGCGAACAATTTGCAGCCAAATACACCAAAGGATACGTTCAAGCAGTCACGGACATCTACAAAGCCCGCTTGAGCCCTTGTCACCTCAAAATCCTTAAGCGGTTTCAAATCCGAGCCAACTTAGTCGTACCGCTGCTGCAAGGGAAACATTTGTGGGGATTGCTGTGCATTCACTCCTGCGGTCAACCCCGCCAGTGGCAAGAAGACGAAATCGAATTTGCCAGACAAGTAGGCGACCATTTAGCAGTTGCCATCTACCAAGCCGAACTGCACTTGCAAACCCAGAGGCAAATAGCAGAAATCGAATCCGCCCAGCAGAAACTCCGCGACAGCGAGCAAAAATATCACCAAATTCTCGATTCGATCGCCGATATGGTATTAGTCAAAGGCCCCCAATCGAAAATCGTCTGGGCAAATCAAGCATTCCGCGATTATTACGGCATGACTCAAGAGGAACTTCAAGACATCGTAGACGCGCCTTTCGCCGATCCCGACAATACTCTCCAGTACGTCAGAGATGACGGCTTCGTATTTGACACCGGGCACACTCTGCAAATTTCTGAAGAACCGGTGACGCGGCACGACTCAGAAGTGCGACTGTTCAGCACCGTCAAAACACCGATCCGCAACGCAGACGGCCAAATCGTCATGACTGTCGGCGTCTCCCGCGACATGACGGAACGCAAAAAAACAGAAGAAGCCGTCAAAGCCAGCGAAAGCAAATACCGCAGCCTGGTAGAAACCTCCCAAGACATGATTTGGTCGGTCGATGCTTCAGGACGCTACACCTTCGTCAACCCAGCAGTTAAGTACATCTACGGTTACGAACCAGAAGAAATGATCGGTAGGCCGTTCTCCGACTTTGTGACACCAGAACAAAGCCAGAAAGATTTAGAAGTTTTCGCCCGCCTGTTGGCAGGAGAATCAATTTTCCAGTACGAAAGCACCCAAATCGCCAAAGACGGCAGCATGAAACATTTGATGTTTAACGCGATCGCCCTGTACGACGAAACCGGAAACTGCCTCGGCACCACCGGTACAGCCACCGACATTACCGATCGCAAGCGAGCAGAAGCAGCCTTACAACACGCCAACGCAGAACTAGAGCGCAGAGTAGAAGCACGCACGGCAGAACTACGACAGACTTTTGCCGCCCTCAGTGCCAGCGAAACCAAGTTTCGGACGATCGCAGCCACCATCCCCGGATCTCTGTTCCAATTTTGCAGCAGGCAGGGAGTGTGGAGAGTTGACTACATGAGCGATCGCATCTTCGATATCAGCGGCATCACAGCAGCAGAAATGATGCGAGACATGAATACATTCATTTCCCGCGTCCACCCCGAAGACTTGGAAAGCTACATCGCTTCCGTCAACGAAGCGGTAGAAAATCTCTCTCCCTGGCACTACGAAGGGCGGTTAGTCAAGCCCGACGGTGAGATTCGCTGGTGGCAGGGCGACTCCATGCCCACCCGCAACGAGAACGGCGAAATCGTATTTTCCGGCGTCGCGCTCGACATTACCGATCGCAAAGTTGCCGAAACCGCCATCCGCGAGAGCCAGCGGCAGCTCAAAGAAGCCCAGAGACTCGCCCACGTCGGCAATTGGGAACTCGACGCAGCTACCAAAACCGTCACTTGGTCGGAAGAACTCTTTCGCATCTTCGGACTCGAACCGACAGAAAGCGCGCCCAACCTAGCCGAACAAATCGCTCTGATCCATCCAGAAGATTTGGAATTGTGGCAGACTCAAGTGCAGCGGGGACTCGAAGCGGGCATCCCCTTCGATTTTGACTTGCGCCTTTACCGTCCCGACGGCACGCTGCGGCATCTCAACGCTTTGGGTCGTGCCGAAACCGATGCCAGTGGCAAGGTGGTAAAAATGTTCGGTACGGCGCTCGACATTACCGATCGCAAAGCCGCCGAAGCAGCCCTGCGACAAGCAGCCGCCGAGTTAGAAGACCGAGTGAGCGATCGCACGGCCGAACTGTCCGAAGCAGTCACGCAATTAGAACAAGAAATTGGCGATCGAAAACTTGCAGAAGCAGCCCTGCAAGTTTCCGAGCAAAACCTGCGGACAATCTTTAACAATGTCTACGATGCTATCTTCATTCACGACTTAGAAGGCAACATTCTCGATGTCAATAATCGGATGTTAGAAATGTACGGAGTGAGCCAGGAACAAGCAACAAAATTATCATTTAAAAACGACTATTCAATTGGCGACAATCCCATTGAACAAATGGAAGAACTTTGGGAAAGAGTATTAGCAGGCGAAACAGGTCGCGTGGAATGGAAAGCGAGGCGTCCCAACGACGGTTCAACCTTTGATGCAGAAATTGCCCTGTCCAGAATTCATCTCAACGGGAATCTCAGCGTCATTGCCAACGTCCGAGATATTAGCGATCGCAAACAGGCAGAAGCAGAACTGCAACGCGCTCAACAGTTTATGGAATCAGTGCTCAAAACCATACCCGTCGCAGTATTTGGCAAAGAAGCAAAAGAGTTGCGATTTGTACTCTGGAACCCAGTCGCCGAAGAGGTACTGGGTTTCCCCGCTGCTGAAGTTATGGGCAAAAACGATTACGACTTTTTCCCCAGAGAACAAGCCGACTTTTTCACCACCAAAGACCGGGAAGTGCTCGCCAGCGGGCAAATTTTAGACATTCCCGAAGAACTGATTCAAACAAGAGAAGGCGAGAATCGCATATTTCATACCAAGAAAACCGCAATTCTCGATCGAGAAGGCAATCCCCAATATTTATTAGCAGTTACTGAAGACATTACTGAGCGCAAGCGGGGAGAAATTGCTTTGAAGCAATCGGAAGCCCGACTCAGACAGCAGGCCGAACGAGAAAAATTGCTCAACAACCTCACTACTCAAATCCGCAATTCCCTCGACTTCGACAGCATCGTTACAGTCGCAGTTAAAGAAATTCGCGCTTTCATGCAGATCGATCGCTGCAATTTTACCTGGTATCGCGGCGACGGGGAGGAGCCTTTCTGGGAAATTATTAAAGAATCTCGCCTTCGGGAAGTTCCCGATTTAATAGGTCGCTATAAAGCTTCTGACTTCGGCACTATAGGAGAACAGATGTTGCGTCTAGAAACGCTGCAAATCGATGATGTCGGAGCAATCGCAGACCCTGTTTGGAGAAGGTCTCTTAACTCTCTGGGCTACCAATCTATATTGGCAATTCCGATGCAGGCACTTTCGGGAGTAGTGAGCGTTGTTACCTGCGCCCACTCCGCTGCTGTGCGACCCTGGAGTGAGGGCGAAGTAGAATTGTTGCAAGCGATTACAGTTCAATTGGCGATCGCCCTCAACCAAGCCGATCTTTACGCCCAAACTCGCAATAAAGCTCTCGAATTAGAACAAACATTACAGAAATTAACCAGCACTCAATCGCAGTTAATTCAAAATGAAAAAATGTCAAGTCTCGGTCAACTTGTGGCAGGAGTCGCCCACGAAATCAACAACCCAGTTAACTTTATTTACGGCAACCTCACCCACGCCAACGACTATACCCAAGACTTGCTACACCTGATCGAACTTTACCAAAATCACTATCCCGATCCAGTCCCGGAAATTCAAGAAGAAGTAGACCATATTGAACTAGACTTTCTGATGGAAGACTTGCCAAAGTTGCTTTCTTCAATGAAAGTCGGTGCAGACAGAATTCAACAAATTGTTGCTTCTCTCCGCACATTTTCCCGCATGGACGAAGCGGAAATGAAAGCAGTCAACATCCACGAGGGCATAGATAGCACCCTGATGATTTTGCAGCACCGGCTCAAAGCTAAACACAACCATCCAGAAATTGAGGTAATTAAAGAATACGCTCAACTGCCCTTAGTAGAATGTTATGCCGGACAGTTAAATCAAGTATTTATGAACATCTTGAGCAATGCTTTGGATGCTTTGGAAGAACGGGATCTGCGCCGTTCTGCTGAGGAAATGCGGAAACACCCTAGCAACATCCGCATCCGCACTGAAATATCGCCAGCGGGCAAAGTAATCATTCGGATTGCTGACAACGGGCCGGGAATACCGGAGACTGTCGGCACTCGTCTTTTTGACCCGTTTTTTACCACTAAACCTGTGGGTAAAGGCACTGGGATGGGCTTGTCAATTAGCTATCAAATTGTTACAGACAGACACAACGGGTCGCTGAAATGCACTTCTTCGCCCGGACAGGGTACAGAATTGGCGATCGAGATTCCCCTCAAAGCTAGCTGTTAATGGGGCATGGGGCATGGGGCATGGGGCATGGGACGCAAAAACCCGGTTTATTAACGTAATTGCGTCATTTTAGGTTGAGGACGATCGCCAGAAACCTGGTTTTTGAGGTAGAAGCGTGCGATCGCGAACTAATTGAGCTAAAATATTTATGGATTCTCCAAAATAGAGAAATCAAACTAATATGCTTCAATCAACAGAACACTGTCACATTGTCAGGAATGATGAAATTCTGAGTGGTGAACCGATTATCAAGGGTACTCGAACTCCGGTGCGGGCGATCGTGGAGATGTGGCGCATTGGAGTTTCGCCAGAAGAGATTCCTCACCGTTTGCCACACCTCACCCTAGCGCAAGTATTTGATGCCTTGAGCTACTATCTAGATTGCCAAGCAGAAATTAACAAGTATATTGAACTTAACCGCATTCCCGATGAGTTAATCGATCCGCGAGTCAAAGATCGATGAGTGAAATTTTTATTCATGTCTATTTAGATGAAGATGTCGATGTGCTTGTAGCTAGCTTGCTACATTCTCGCGGTTTTGAGGCAACAACTGCCAAACAAGCAGGGCAACTCGGAAAAACAGATGTCGAGCAGTTGGAGTATGCTATTAGCCAAAAAGCAGCTATTCTCACCCACAATCGAAATGATTTTGAAGCGCTTGCTCAAGAATATTTCAGTCGGGAGGGAAAACATTACGGAATTATCATTGCAGTCCGGCATCCGTATGGGAAAATCGTGGGTAGGCTGGTTTCAATCCTCAATACCACAACAGCCGACGAAATGGAAAACCAAATTCTTTACATTTAAACTGAAGTTCCCCCGCAGAGGAACTTCAAAAAATATGAAACTTTTATAAATCAATCGATTTTTGTAAGCATTTCAGTGATAGCATCACTATCCAAAGGTTTAGAAAACCAATATCCCTGAGCTAATTCGCAGTCGAGTTCTCGAAGCTGTGATAATTGTTCGGCTGTCTCTACACCTTCGGCGATCGCATTTAATCCCAAATTGTGAGCCAAAGTTACGATCGCCCGCACAATCTGCAAAGGCTGACCTCCGTCGTCACCATTTTCGACAGCCCCCAAGCGGCTCACAAAAGATCGATCGATCTTCAGTGTATCCAGCGGAAAACGGTGCAAGTAACTTAAAGACGAATAGCCAGTACCGAAATCGTCGATCGACAATCGAATATTTCTACCTTTTAATTCGGCTAGCACAATATTGGCTTTCTTGACATTTTCTACGATCGCGCTTTCAGTAATCTCCAATTTTAAACAGCTCGGATTGCAGCCCGTTTCTGCTAAAATTTCATCAATTTCCTCGATTAAATGCGGGAAACCTAACTGTTTAGGAGAAAGATTGACGCTCATTGTTAATTGCGAAGGAGCAATAATTGGTAATTTAAAATTCGGAATGGGTACCTGGGAAGTTGTACTTAACGTAGCCGAACTATTGGTAATTGGGAATTGGGAATTGGTAATAGATGAGTGGAAATCGCTAATCGGGAATTGGTAACTGGGAATTGGTAATTTTTTACCGATTATTTCTTCCCTGTGACCAATACTGGGGCTACGCTCAGTAAAAGTTGCGTGTTCCTCATTCCCTGTATCTGTTACATCAGTTAAATCCCCTACATTGCCCGTTGCCATCTTCCCTGTTGTTACCCTGAGCGAAGTCGAAGCGCCTTCTTGCTTCTTGTTACCCTGAGCGACTTGCCCTGAGTGCAGCCGAAGGGAGTCGAAGGGCCTGGTTCCGACTTCCATTGGACTTCTTCCCTGTTCCTCGGTTAACATTTCTTGCCAAATCCGCAATTGCTGACAAGCTTCCCGCAACACCCAGGCTCCCAGAGGCACGATCAAACCTGTTTCTTCAGCTACAGGGATAAAAGTAGACGGCGGAACTAAACCCCGAACTGGGTGGTGCCAGCGCACCAAGGCCTCAAAACCTTCGAGCGCACCGCTGGCGAGCGAAACAATCGGTTGGTAGTGCACAATAAAGTGCGAACGTTGATCCTTGCTCTCTCCTAATTCCTCCTTGCCCAAAATAGCCAACCGCAGGTCAGTTTCTAACTGCAACAGCGACATTGTTTGGTCGTGCATCGCCAAATTAAACACTTCGTGGCGGGCCTTACCCAAAGCTTTAGCGCGGTACATAGCGATGTCAGCATCGCGTAGGAATTCTTCCGGGTGAGTGTACGAATTCGATTCGCCACTGTCGGTGGCTTCGCCTCGACTGAAAACAATGCCAATGCTAGCGGTGGTAAATACTTCGTGTCCTTCGAGATGAAACGGCTTCGTCAGTTCTGTTTGTATCTTTTTAGCTGCGAGGGTGGCGTCGCTGAGGCTCTGAATGTGGTCTAGCAGGATGGTGAATTCGTCTCCCCCCAGTCGGGCGACGGTATCAGAAACCCGGACGCAGGTTTGCAGTCGCTGCGCCAGGGCAATTAGCAGTTTGTCTCCTAAAACGTGTCCTAAAGAATCATTAACTACTTTGAAGCGGTCTAAATCTAGGAAAAGTAAACCAAATTTGTAATCGGGGGACTGATTGGATCGGCGGATGGCTTGTCCTAGCCTGTCTAGGAACAAAACGCGGTTGGGCAAACCTGTCAGCGCATCGTGAAAAGCGCCGTGCAGCAGTTCCCGTTCTACTCGCTTGCGCTCGGTGACATCTCGGATAATAATCTGGGCGGCGGTTGAGCCTTGATAAGTAGCGGGGATGCCGGCAACTTCAACGTCTATTATTTGTCCATCGAACCGAATCAGTTTTTGTTCGGCAAGGTCGAGCGGCTGATTTTCTGTCTCGACTAGCCGGATGCGCTCTCTGGCTGTTTCCACATAGTTTGGATGGACGAAATGCAATACGGGAAAGCCGATGAGCGCTTCGGGAGAGTTCGCACCGAGGAGTTTAGCGCCGGCAGCATTGATGTAGGCGATTTTCCCTTGACTGTGAACGGCGATCGCTTCGGGAGATAGTTCTACTAAACGGCGATAGCGTTCTTCACTTTCTTTGAGAGATACTATCAACTCGCATCGCTCTTTTTCAGCCTGCTGGCGTTCGACTTCCATTTGGTGAACCGCCAGAATTTTGCCAATACTTTGAGCCATCAATTCTATAATTTCTATTTCCTCGTACTTGAATTTTCTTTTCTTTATTTCCGGCGAACTAAAACTTAAAGTTCCGTAGGTTTTATTGTTAACAAATATCGGGGTTCCGATGTAAGATTCTGATTTGCAGCTTTGATAAGCTGGATGTTCGCGCATCTCAATATCGGCTCCTATATGAGAATACGCAACTGTTTTGTTAAGTTTAATGACTGCCGCGCAGTAAGTATCGCTGAGGTTCAATTCTAAGCCTCGCACGAAGTATTCTAAATCGCTTTTCGCGGCTCTGACAATAAAAGTCTCGTTGTCAACTTCAGCCATGATGCCCATAGAAAGTCCAAACATCAAACAGCCTGCTGTTAGATAATCGTCAACCAGTTCTTCAAAGTTTTGATAATGATAAGTTGTAATCCGGTGCAAGTGTTTGAGATTAGCGCTAAAAGCTGCTAAAGCTTGAGAATTTAAAAATAATTCTTCTTCCGATCGCTGGCGGTCGGTAATGTCTGTTTGTACTCCAATAAAGTGGGTTAAGTGTCGCCGCGAGTTGTAAACCGGAGCGATCGACAGTTCGTGCCAAAAAGGCGTGCCGTCTTTCCGAAAGTTGCGTAATATAACTTGAGATTCTCTGCCTTCTTCAATCGCAATTCGCAATTGTTGGGCAGCGGGGCCGTCAGTGTCTGTGCCCTGCAAAAATCGGCAATTTTTGCCCATTAACTCGTCTCTGCTATAACCAGTAATCCGCTCAAAACTCGGATTGACATAAATAATCGGATTATCTGCAACAGTCGCGTCGGTGATTGCAATGCCGTTACTGCAACTTTCGATCGCCCGTTCCATCATTTGCAAACGCTCTTGCGATCGAATCCGCTCGATCGCCGCAGCTAACACGTTGGCGATCGCTTCTACAAAATAAACGTCATCTTGAGTGAAAACCCGCCCTTGGCAGGTATGAACCCCCAAAATGCCCCAGGCCTGCGAGGAGGAACTGTTGGCTGGTTCTGCTTGTCCCCAGTTGCTCCCCAGTCCCCGATTGCCGGGAATAATTACAGTAACGCCGCTGACAGCCCGGTGGTTGTGCAGCAGCGGCAACTCGCTAAAGCGCGTTTCCACCCGCAAATCTTCGACGATTGTCGGTTCGCCCACTAGCAATGTGTAACCTGCTTGCGATCGGGCAGAAGCGGCAACAGTAGCACTGCCGACGAGGCCCGGCTGCCAGCCAACCCCCGCTCGCAGCATAAAAGCATGACCAGAGGGCAACAGTTCTAACACCTGGCAATAATCAACGTCCAGGGTTTGAGCAATTAAAACCGCAGCTTTGTCCATCAGTGCGGACAAATCTGTTTCGGCCAGGGCCTGCTGCCCCAAGTAAGCGACAGCCGCTTGCTGGCGGGCCCGCGAGTGGATTGACGTGAGCAATTCCTGCTCCTTGGCGGCCACTCGTTTCCGATCCGTAATGTCGCTGAACACCGACAGAACAGCTTTCCCCGACACCAATGTCAGATACCGCATCGATACACTTGCCCAAAACAGCGTGCCGTCAGCTTTTTTAAGCCGGATTTCTGCCTCGCGGACCAGTCCGTTGCGGGCGAGCCGTAACAGCAATTCCTGGCGCTCTGCAGGTTTGTGGTAGAGCGTTTCGGCTTTTTGGCGGTCGATCGACTTGAATCCTGTGAACCCGAAAGCCTGACGGCATAAATCGTTACTATAAAGAATTGTGCCGTCCGCCAGACTGCTGACGATCAGTGGCATCGGCATCGAGTTGCCGATCGTCAGCAGTAATTCTTTGGTTCCTTGGAGCTCTTTGTACAAGTCTGGCTTGGAGGCCCAGCCGTGACAGTCTTCAGAGTTTTCAGGGATAAAACTTTCCATTGTTTAATCGATCCATTAGCAGGACAACTTTTTTAAACTTGTGGTTAATGACGATTTCAGATGCAGAGCATTGGTAACAACTGAAGACTTAATTTGTCAATCAGTAAGATTACTCAAAAAAACTGCTTTTCTAGGAGTAGAAAATTCGCGATTTTGGAGTGGGTGGGCATAAATATGGCGCTCGGCATGATTCCTCGATCGCGCCGATCTGAGTTTTGTAGCCAAAATCCGAGTAAATTCTGAGCATAAGTGCTCATTGACAAGTGCTTCCCTAGCTTTAGTTGTCAGGGATGGATGCAGAGGACGATCGACAGTAGCCCACAACACATTAATCTTAACCACAACAATGCAACTCAAGGCCTCTAAACTGCTGGGCTGGAGTTTGATACTCTGCACTCCCGGTGGAGAACACATCTGTCTTTGGTATGACAATCTACTGTTTTTAAAGTTGCGTTAAGTTTTTATGTAGATCGAGGTACTTTACCCAATGTGCAGCGGAAGCTCCTAATCTAAAAAGTAAAGTCACCTGCTTGCCAACCACTGAATACTATCCGAGGAGAGAGGAGAAATGCTTGAATCTTACCGCCGTACCGCTGCCGAACGGGCCCATGAGGGAATTCCACCCCTGCCGCTAGACGCCCAGCAAACGTCGGAACTGTGTGAACTGCTGAAAAATCCGCCGGCAGGAGAAGAAGAAACCTTAATAGAATTATTGCGCGATCGCGTCCCCCCAGGCGTAGACAGCGCCGCCTACGTCAAAGCTGGTTTTCTAACTGGCATTGCTAAAGGCGAAATCCACAGCCCCCTAATTGCTCCCAAATGGGCAGTTTACCTGCTGGGGACAATGATGGGCGGTTACAACGTCCAATCTTTAATCGATTTGCTCAATCCTACTGCGGAAATTGCCATTCCCGCCACCGCAGCCCGGGCACTGAGCAAAACGTTGTTAGTATTCGACGCTTTCCACGATATTCTGACTTTATCCGATACCAATCCCTACGCCAAGCAGGTAGTCGATTCTTGGGCGGATGCCGAGTGGTTTACTGGTCGTCCTGTGTTGCCAGAAGCGATTACCGTTACAGTCTTCAAAGTTCCTGGAGAAACCAATACTGACGACTTGTCGCCAGCACCTCATGCTACCACGCGGCCGGACATTCCCCTACACGCTTTGGCGATGCTCGAAAGTAAGATGCCTGGGGCTTTGCAAACCATTGCAGACTTGAAGCAAAAAGGTTATCCCGTAGCTTATGTCGGTGATGTTGTCGGTACCGGTTCGTCGCGGAAATCGGCGATTAATTCCGTGCTCTGGCATATTGGCAATGATATTCCGTTTGTGCCCAACAAGCGCAGTGGCGGTTATATTTTAGGAAGTGCGATCGCCCCGATATTCTTCAATACCGCTGAAGATTCCGGCGCTTTGCCGATCGAATGTGATGTCTCCCAAATGGAAACAGGAATGGTAATTACCATCCATCCCTACAAAGGCGAAATCACCAACGAAGCCGGAGAAATCATCTCCACCTTCACCCTCAAACCCGACACAATTCTAGACGAAGTTCGCGCCGGTGGCCGAATTCCGCTATTAATTGGACGAACTTTAACCGACAAAACCCGCGCAGCTTTAGGACTAAAACCAAGCACTATTTTTACCCGCCCTACAATCCCAGTAGATACGGGCAAAGGCTTCACTTTAGCACAAAAAATGGTAGGCAAAGCTTGCGGTTTGTCCGGCGTTCGTCCCGGTACATCTTGCGAACCAGTCATGACAACAGTCGGATCGCAAGATACCACCGGGCCAATGACTCGCGACGAATTGAAAGAACTTGCTTGTTTGGGATTTAGCGCCGATTTGGTGATTCAAAGTTTCTGCCACACCGCCGCTTATCCAAAACCAGTTGATGTCAAAACTCACCACGAATTGCCCGATTTCATGGCAGAGCGCGCCGGCATAGCTTTGCGCCCCGGAGACGGCATTATTCACTCTTGGCTGAACCGGATGTTATTGCCAGATACAGTGGGAACGGGCGGCGATTCTCACACTCGTTTTCCTTTGGGAATTTCCTTTCCTGCGGGTTCGGGATTGGTCGCATTTGCTGCAGCCTTGGGCGTCATGCCTTTGGATATGCCAGAATCGGTTTTAGTACGGTTTAAAGGTGAATTGCAGCCCGGAGTAACGCTGCGGGATGTTGTGAATGCAATTCCCTATGTGGCCATTCAAAAAGGTTTGCTAACCGTCGAGAAACAGAACAAGAAAAACATCTTTTCTGGACGGATTATGGAGATTGAAGGTTTGCCCGATTTGAAGGTCGAGCAGGCTTTTGAATTGACCGATGCGACGGCCGAGCGTTCTTGCGCTGGATGCACGATTAAATTGAGCGTGGAGACTGTTTCTGAGTACATTCGTTCCAATGTCGCGCTGCTGAAAAACATGGTGGCGCGGGGCTATCAAGATGCGCGGACGATGATGCGCCGGGTGGCTAAGATGGAGGAATGGCTGGCAAATCCGGTGCTGATGGAGGCGGATGCTGATGCGGAGTACGTTGAAATCATCGAAATCGATCTGAACGAGATTAAAGAGCCAATTGTGGCTGCTCCCAATGACCCGGATAATGTTAAGTTGTTGAGTGAGGTTGCGGGCGATCGGGTTGACGAAGTATTTGTCGGTTCTTGCATGACAAATATCGGTCACTACCGCGCCACAGCGAAGGTGTTGGAAGGTGCAGGGGAAGTGAAAACTCGCCTGTGGATTTGTCCGCCAACTCGCATGGACGAACAGCAACTCAAAGAAGAAGGTTATTACAGCATTTTTGGAGCTGCTGGAGCTCGTACAGAAATGCCTGGTTGCAGTCTTTGTATGGGCAATCAAGCGCGGGTTAAAGATGCGACAACGGTGTTTTCAACTTCTACTCGCAACTTTAACAACCGCATGGGCAAAGATGCTCAAGTTTATCTCGGTTCGGCGGAATTGGCTGCCGTTTGTTCGCTGTTAGGTCGCATTCCTACAGTCCAAGAATACAACGACATTGTGTCGAAGAGAATCGATCCTTTTGCTGGTGATTTGTATCGGTATTTGAATTTCGATCAAATTGCTGGTTTTGAGGATGAAGGACGAGTGATTGCTTTGGAAGATATGCCTCGAATTGAGGATATTTTGGGGATTCCCGATGGTGTGTTGAGCAAGTAAAAAGTGGGGCGGGCAATTGCCCGCCCTTTGTTTATAATATGAGTAAATGAGAGAAAGGAAAAAAGTAATTATGTCCGAACAAGTTTTAAGCAGCGAAAGCCAAGGGACAGTAGAATCAGCGCCCGAAACTCCTACGGTTGAAGACAAAGAAAGCGATCGCCCATTAAGCCAGCCGATCGCGGAATTCCTCCGCGTAATTCAGCAAACTCCCAGAGAATATTGGCCAAACTTACTTCAGATGATGCGCTTATTTCTGGAAACGGTGACAGTAAAGCCCGTATTGTCCGAGCCTCCCCAGACATCTGAGAAAATAGACATTACTAAACTGTCGCTGGAGGAACGGATACAAAGAAATAAAGGTGCAATTGAATTAATCAATTCATGGATTGAGGAGGGAGATGAACAAGAACAAACAGAAACCGCTGAATATCTCCGTAAAGCTTTAGATGAAGACCGCCTTTCTAATCGGCCATTATTCCCATGAGTAGAGTAATAATTCTCGACTCTGGCCCATTAGGAATGGTAACAAACCCTAAAGCATCCTCTGCTGAAATTCAAGAGTGCAAAGTTTGGCTAAACTCTTTAATGCGGAGGGGCGAAATAATAATTCTGCCTGAAATTGCTGACTACGAAGTGCGACGGGAGTTGATCCGCGCAGGTAAATTAGCAGGTATTCAACGGCTTGATGAATTGAAATTACAACTTACATACCGTCCTTTGACTACAGAGGTAATGCTTTTAGCCGCTCAGTTGTGGGCTGACGCGAGAAGGAGAGGAAGACCAACAGCCGAACCTAATGCACTTGACGGGGATGTGATTTTGGCGGCTCAAGCAATATTGGAGGCAAGTGAAGGCAATGATGTGGTAATTGCTACAACAAATGTGGGGCATTTGTCGCAATTTGTTGATGCTCGCGAGTGGCGACTAATTCAGTAATCTTTAAATCGATCGCACTTACGCACTTAGCCAATCCCTGCTATACTTTCAAATACAGATATTTTTACAGACACCGTTAGCGAGATAAACAGGATGGTGGAAACAGTGGACATAATCGAAAAAATTGACGATCGCACACAAACCCGCTACTGGGGTCAAGTTACAGTCATAGACGCGGGCGATCGTTATAAGATCAATCGCATTGAAGTCAAGCCGGGGCATCACATCAGCACCCAAATGCACTATCACCGCAGCGAGCACTGGGTTGTCGTCTCCGGTACCGCTAAAGTTATCTGCGACGACAAAGAGACGATTCTCATGCAGAAACAGTCAACCTACGTTCCCATGAATACTGCTCACCGCGTAGAAAATCCAGGCGTTATTCCCCTGGTGATGATTGAAATCCAAAATGGTGAATACCTCGGCGATGATGACATTATCCGCTTCGCCCAAGATGCTCACGAGCAAGATTGATCCTAGATCCAAATATGAAGCAATCGCAGACGCCAGGGAAAAGCTTGACACAGCGAACAATGACCGAAAGCATCCAGGATACAAGCCCCCGGATTCATCTCGCGCAAGTCAATGCTTTAATCTAAAATCTAAAATCTAAAATCTAAAATCGATTGACCTACGCAGCGACAGGAAACCAGATAATATCATGTCCGCTCGATTGACCATAATATCCCGGCCGGGCGGGTTTTTGAGATTGTCAATTATTGGCAGATATTGTTAGTGAACCCGCCCCTACCTGATGAAGGGTAATCGACCGGACATGATATAAATCCTACCATTAAAACTGTAGGGGCAATTTCAGAATTGCCCCTACCTTATTATATTAACTTTGTTAAGCACCAGAATTTGATATAGCAATTGGCGATCGTCCTACGGCAAAGAAGCGTTTTTCAAATCTACATTTGCCATATTGGCATTCTTTAAATTAGCACCTGTCAAGTCCGAACCGTTCAAATTTGCACCGTTCAAATTTGCATTGGTCAAATTTGCATCCCGCAAGTTGACTCCCTGTACGTCTATTCCCGACAAACTGCCACCTCTGAGGCTGACATTAGATAAATTCGCTAAAGACTGGCGAGCATTTCTCAAGTTTGCACCTGCCAAATTGGCGCTTTCTAAATTAGCGCCGATTAAATTAGCGCTGGTGAGGTTGCTATTTTTCAAACTCGCAATCACTAAACCCGCCAAACTCAGATTAGCGCGGCTCAAATCAGCACCCTCCAAATTAGCCCCGTGCATTTTAGCCGCAATTAAACTCGCACCTTGCAATTTAGCTTGTTTCAGATTTGCTTCATTCAGTTTGGCTTCGTTCAAATTTGCACCGTTCAAATTTGCACCGCTCAGATTCGCACCGCTCAAATCTGCGCCCGTCAAATCAATACCAGCAAGCTCCGCTCCTGTCAAGTCACATTGGGTACATTTTTTAGTTTCTAATAATTGTTTGACGTGTGATACGTTTTCTGCCTTTACTCCCGAGGCACAACCGATCGCAATCAGCAGCCCTGTTGTTGTTAAAATTCCAAGTTTCATATACCCACCCTCAGCAAAATCTCTCTCTTAATAATATCCCACATTATTAAAGAGGGTTGGGTGATCAGTCTCTTTGATAAACTGTGACAATCATCACCCTGTTGTGCACAAAATATGCAATAATTATTGACGTTTCAACTCCCCCAAATTATTGTAACGAATTATTGCTTTTTCAGGAACCAAAAAGGAAAAGATTGCGTCGGTTCGAGACGGACGCCGGTAATGCTGTTCTGAGCAAACGTATAGTCCTTATCCTGCCAAAGAGGGATGAAAGGTACATCTTTACCCAGTATGTCTTGAATTTCGGCAAATATGGCTTTGCGGGTTTCAGGGTTTGTTTCTTTGCGCTGCTTGTCGATCAGTTGATTTACGCGATCGTTATAATAAAACGAACCCTGACCTTGACTAGCACCCTTTTCACAGCCCCCAGCCTCCGAACCTGTGGCACAATCTAAAAACGGCTGAATGTAATTGTCAGCGTCAAAAAAGTCGGCGTACCAATCCACTAAAACCGCAGGATAAATTCCCTTCTCGATGTTTTGAAACAAAGTCGGAGATTCAACGCTGTTAATTTCCACCTGCATTATCCCGTCCATTTTGAGTTTAGCTTGCGCTTCGATCGTACTCGCCACTAAAGATCGTTTTGTGGAAGCTGAAGGATACCAAATTTGCAGAACAAAAGGATTTGTGGCTGAGTATCCCGCTTTCGTTAAAAGTTCCTTAGCCTTTGTCGTGTTGGCATCGCCGTACAGGTCTTTAAAAACCGGTTTGTGAACGTCGAATGTTGTGGGAATCAGACTGTAAAGCGGTTGTGCTTGTCCCCGCAGTACGCGATCGTTAATCAGGGGGCGATCCATCGCTGCTGCGATCGCCTGTCTCACTTCTAACTTGTCCAACGGTTTAGACTTAGTATTCAGCGTCATGTAACTAACCGTACTACTTTCCCCCGCGATTTCCTGCCATTTCCCTTGTTTTGCTCCCTCGTCCAAGCTTTGAACTTGGTCTGCATCCAGAGACAAATAAGCCACATCAACGGCAGCAGTCCGAAAACTATTGAACAAATTTGAGGAACTAGAAAGCAGCAAAAGGTCAATTCCTTGATTAACTGGTTTTTCGCCCCAATACTTGTCAAACACGTCAAACTTGAGAGAATCGCTGCCGTACTTCGCCAACTTGTAACGCCCAGTTCCCACAAACGTATCGGGTTTAAATTTACCATCCCCAATCTCGTAGGCTTTTGGAGAAACTGCACAAATCCCAGCGAATGTCAACAGGGAAGGAAAAGCAGCAAAAGGCTTTTTGAGTTGAAAAGTTAATTCGTATTCGCCCGTCGCTTTCACAGATTCTACGGCATCGCTCAACAAGAAAGCCGGACGACCGCCATTTTTGATAAACCGCTGCAAGGAAAACTCCATTGCTGCGGCGTTAAACGGTGTGTCATCGTGAAAAATAACGCCTTGACGCAAGGGGATTGTATATGTCAATCCGTCTTGGCTAATTTTTGGCATTGCTGTCGCTAAATGAGGGATTAACTCAGTAGTCCCCGACTTGTAAGTATAGAGAGTGTCGCCCAAATTTTGCAACAGTTGCCCTGATATAATTTCGTAAGCGTCCGCAGGGTCGATCGTCCGCAATTTCAAAGTTGTGCCAATAGTAACGCGGTTATTAGCATTTTCGCCGCTCGCAGTGACCGATGGACGTGTTCTTTGTCCACAACTTGCAGTTAACAAGCAGCACAGAAAGAACAGAGCTATCGCTTTAATCACTGAAGGTTTTATATGTATTCTAGGCTGCTGCTTGTTGATTCTCATCGTCTTTTTTTGACACTCCAAATTACTGATTATATTATCAGGACTTACGCACTGTTAGACTAGAAACCGGATTTATTGGTAGATTCTCCTGTAATACAAATATCGCTGCCTAACCAGAGCAACTTAAAAGCTTGATGAGGTTCGATCGGTTTGATCTCGTTCGGCTCAATTTTTATAGCTAGCTGGGTCATGAGTATTCTTGCTAAGAAGTGCGACGATCGTTTTAATTAATTTATCCGGTTCGATCGGCTTTGCCAGATGTCGGTGAAATCCAGCTTGCAAAGCTTGCTGTTGATTAACCTCGCCCGCATAGGCAGTCAGGGCGATCGCGGGAATCAGCCCGCCTTGTTCTGGCTGCAGGGCTCGCACTTGCCGCAACAGCATATAGCCATCCATCCCCGGCATTCCAATGTCGCTCACCAGGACATCTGGCTGGAAATTAGTCAACGCCGTGAGGGCTTCTTGAGGGACAGCAACAGTCAGTACCTCTGCACCTGCATCTTCTAGCAAAAAGGAAATCAACTCTCGCATATCCGGCTCATCATCTACCACAAGTATCCGCATCCCGGATAACGGTTCCTCCGCAGTCGATCGTTCCGAAAGTCCTGCAAGAGAGTTTTCTTGTCTTACCTTCCCTGATAGAGGCAGTCTTACAGTAAAGGTAGCTCCTAACCCTTCACCCTGGCTCTGGGCCCCAACGGTGCCCCCGTGCAGTTCGACTAGATGCCGCACGATCGCCAGCCCCAATCCCAAGCCACCAAACTTGCGGGTTGTAGCGCCATCTTTTTGGCGGAAGTAGTCAAACACGTAGGGTAAAAACTCCGGTGCGATGCCAATCCCTGTATCCGCCACCGTAATTTGAGCCTGATTGCCAACACGAGTCAAATTCACCTCAACGCGCCCCCCGGCTGAAGTAAATTTGACCGCATTGGAAACAAGATTCCAGACAATCTGCTGCAAACGGCCCGAATCCCCCAAAATTTGTCCGATCTGAGGATCTAACACAGTCCGAATATCAATGGATTTAGCAACAGCAGCCAAATTGACAGTTTCGATCGCCGATTCCACAGTTAAAGCTAAATCGACTGGACGAATATTAAGACTGAGCTTGCCTTGGAGAATTTTCGAGACATCAAGCAAATCTTCAATCAGTTCACTTTGCAGCTTGGCATTGCGTTCGATCGTGGCTAACGCCTGGGCGGTTTTCGCCGCATCTAGCTTGCCAGTTTGCAGCAGCTTTGACCAGCCCAGGATGGGATTGAGGGGCGATCGCAACTCATGGGATAGTACCGCTAAAAACTCATCCTTGATCCGATTTGCCTGTTTTAGCTGTTCCGCTTGCTGCTGCAGTGAATCGTTCAGATTTGCCCGTTCCAGAGCGATCGCGATCTGGTCACAGGTCGATCCCAGCAGCTCGATTTCAGCAGGCGTGAAGTCCGTCCGAGTCAGACTGGCAAAGGAGAGCGTTCCTAATAACCGTCCTTGAGCGATTAACGGTTGACCCACGTAAGCCGTGATGCCCAGTTCATAGGCGGCTTTACCATTCGGATGAGTGGAGAGTTCGGCTTGATTCAAGACAAGTTGCTGCTGCGTTTGGGCAACCAGTCCACAGAGATATTCCCCTAAATCGATCCATGCGATCGCCTGCGCCCTTTCTTCAGAGATGCCCTCATAGTTTGTCAAATGCAACATCCGGCGGTTGTCTTTTTCTTCCACCATGAAGTTGTAGTAAGAGTGCAGATCCAGTTGCACTGCAAGTTTGCGGAATAGCGTGTGCATCAAAGCCAGAGGCTGTTCTGTCTGCATCAGATCGCGGGTAGTTTCATACAGCAATTGCAGTCGCTCACTTGCTTGCCGTTGTGCAGTCTTGTCCTGCATGATTTTGACAAATCCCTGCGGACAATCCGCTTCATTAAGCAGGGGCATCATCAATCCACTGGCCCAAAAGCGATTCCCATCTTTGCGGACGTGCCAGCGTTTGTCTTCCGCCCGTCCTTGCAGTAGAGCCGTTTGCCTCTGGTACTCGGCTTGTCCTTGTTCGTTATCTTCGGGCGTGAAGATCATCCGACAGGAGCAACCAATTGCTTCTGTCTCGGTATAGCCCAACAGCCTTTCGGCCCCTGAGTTCCAACTGGCAATGATGCCGTTAAGGTCGAGGGTGAAGATGGCATAATCTTTGGCGCTTTCAATGATCAGACGGAGGCGGGATTCACTCTCGCGCAGGGCTTCCTCAGCTTGTTTGTGGTCTTCAATATCAACACAGGAGCCGATGTAGCCCAAGAACTCACCTTCCAATCCGTAGCGAGGAACAGCTTCATCCATAATCCAACGGTATATGCCATCACAGCGTTTCAAGCGATAGTCCATCTTGAACGGTTGACGGGCATCAAAGGCAGTCACATAGGTGTCTAAACAGCGATCGAAGTCGTCGGGGTGGACTCCTTCTGTCCAACCATTGCCCCTTTCTTGCTCGATCGTCCGTCCCGTAAAGTTTAGCCACGGGAGGTTGAAGTAATAACAGAGTTTATCGGTGCCCGACATCCAAATCAGCACCGGGGCGGCATCTGCCATCAGCCGGAACCGTGCCTCACTCTCCCGTAGTGTGGCTTCGGCTTGTTTGCCATCGGTGATATCGTTGACCAGTGTTACAAACCCTTCAACTTTTCCCAGGCTATTGAAGCGGGGAACATAGGTCGCATTGATATAACGGGTTCCACCATCTTTGTAGGTAACTTGGGTTTCAAAAGTCACTTCCTTTCCTGCCAAGACTTGCTCAACATAAGGACGAATTCCTTCATAGGCAGTTTCGCCTAAAACCTCTTGAAGGTGCTTGCCATAGATTTGCGCTGCCGGATGTCCAAACCATTCTTCATATGCTCGATTGTTTAAGCGATAGCGTTGGTCTGAGTCTACAAAGGAAATCAAGGCAGGCACGGCATTGGTCACTAAACGAAGTTCTGCTTCTCGTTGTTGCAATACCTCCTCGGCCAGTTTTCGATCGGTAACATTTCGGAAATAAATGGTAATCCCGTTCGCGGCAGGGTAGGTGCGAACGTCATACCACCGATCGTGATCGGGATAAAACGCCGTGACTGAAAAAGCCACGCGCTCGTTTGCCACGCGCCGATGAACCCGCTCAAACTCGGTGCCATTGAGTCCTGGGAATTCTTCCCACAAATTCTTCCCAATCAGAGCGCCCGGAGTGCGGTCTAGCAGAATTTCCGCTGACCGATTCACGTAAGTGAAACGCCAATTCTCATCAAGGGAAAAGAATCCATCATCAATACTTTCTAGAATGTTGCGACTCTGCTCTTCGCTTTGACGCAACGCTTCTTCGACTTGTTTGCGATCGCTGATGTCGATTAATACGCCGCGCATCGAAATTCTGACGCCATCAGCGTTGTAGGCGCAATCGCCCTTTGCCAAAATCCAACGAACGGTGCCATCTGCCCACAGCGTCCGATACTCAATTTCAGTATGCGGTTGATTCGCTTTTAGCTCAGTGAGGACGCTGTGAACGAATGGGCGATCGTCGTGATGCACCGCTTCTAAAAACACCTTCATGGACATTGCGGTATTGACGGGTAAACCAAACATCGCTTTGGCTATGTCCGTCAAACTCAGCGTGTCAGTTTCCATATCCCAATACCACAAACCCAAATTGCCGCCTTCGGAAGCCAGTCGGAGCTGTTCTTCGCTCTCGCGCAACGCCTGGAACGATCGATCGCGCTCGAAGGCGATGCTGGCAAGTTGGGTGCCGAACTCGGCGAGTTTATGTTGCCAATCAGTGGGCATCCGCGCCTCGCTAAAGCACAGCATCAGCGACCCCATAGGTACATTGTCCTGCCTGAACACGGGCTGAGAATGACAGGCTAGAATGCCATGAGCCACGCATAAATTTCGCCATGCTTGCGACCAGCGATCGTCGTTGGCAATGTCGGCGCAGGTCACGGGCTGACCGCTATACACTGCTTCGCCGCAGGTTCCAATACACAAATCGTTAATCGGAGCATCTTGGAGTCCTTCACCAAAAGACGCTGGAAAGTCTGGAGTAATTGATCTGTTAAACGTCAGCCGCTGAGCATCGGCTAGCAGGAAGCAGGCGCGGGTACCCGGATTCAGCTTGGATACTGAGTCACACACGGCTGCCAGACAGTCGTCTAGTGGCTGTCCGAAGGCGATCGACTCCAGCAGTCGTTTCTGCTCGATTAGGAGGAGTTCCGTCTGTTTGCGATCGGTAATGTCAGCAAGCAAAACGGTCAGTCCACTGGGCGAAGGGTAAATTCGATGGTCATGCCAACGCTTGCAAGGTGAGTAGAGATAATCAAACTGGAGCGGTGTTTGTTCGCGCATTGCCCGATGAAACTGCACATAAGCATCGGTGTTAACGGCAGCCGGAAATAGCTCCCAAACGTTCTGACCCAGAATCGCTGACCGCGACATTCCAACCATTTCACAGTAGCGATCGTTGGCATAGGTGTAGCGCCAATCGCGATCGAGGATGTAAAACCCATCGTTGATGGTAGAAAGTACCGTTTCTAGCTGTTCTTTTGCCGCAGTCGCCGCAGTTTGTGCTACTTGGCCCCGAACCTGGGCTTTTTGTTCTAGGAACCTTGCCTCCTGTAAAGTTTGCAAGGCTGCTTTTGCGTTTCTTATAGCAGTGCGCCACGATAGATTGAGTGAAGCGCTCAATCCTGCGGCGATCGAAAACATACCCAGCCGAACAATTGTCTCTACATTAACTATCTGTAAGGAATAGAACGGCTCAATAAAAAAATAGTTGATTGCCAGCGTAGATAAAATTGTTGCCAGAAACCCCGCCCCGAAACTGCCATACCAGGAACTCACCATCACCGCGATGAAAAACAGGGGCGTCGTGGTTGGGTAGAGCCACGGTAAAAGCGATCGGGTTAGCGCCAGTGCCACAGCCACGGAGAGGATCGCCACACCATAGGGAAGTAGTCGAATATCTCTGAAAATGCTGTTGATTCCCTCTAAACTCACCGTTTGTACTCCTTATCCGAAAAATATCTTGCTCGCAGCGCCTTACTGCATTCGCGAAGCGTTGCATCTGGCGAATTACCTAAACCTAACTCATCCAGCAATATCTAAATTTGCTTGACTGCCAACCCAGAAGGCGTAGCCTGTCCATTTTCCCAACGATTAATCGTGGGAAAGGTCATCCCTAATTCATCTTTCTTCCCCCTTGGAGACTCCCGCTGTACCTGTACCCAGGTCAGCGGCGAGAGTCCAAGGGGGGCAAGGTTTATGCTGCATACGAGTAACCATCTTTTCTGTGAATAACTGAACAATATTTGTGGCTAATTCCTGAGACTAATTCTGAGGCGGAAATATTGAATGAGCCACTGGTTCTTACGGCAACACGTCCAACGTATGTACCAATTTTTTTACCAGAGGTTACAATCGCTTTGACAATATCTCCCGTTTGAAAACCTTTAACAAACTTAAACCGGGGAACATAGCGAGATGGAAAGCCGAATTTGCCAGTGCGGCACATTTGACGTGTCCCGTGACCAGTTGCTTTGATCAATAGTGGCTTGTTTGTTAAAATCTTCAACGAATCAACCTTTCCGACACAAGCTGCGTCTAGCCAGTGAGTTTTAGTTAAATTTAGTCGAGTACGGTTGAACTTTGTTAAGCCACCACTACCTGTAGAAACAGGCAAGCCAGTTGTACTGAGTCGATTAAATAATGTCCAACGAGTTGAGTTAACGGCTGCTGCGTCTTTTAACGGACGTTTTGCTTGAGATAGAATCCGCTTCAAAATCTCTGGCTTTTTAGACAAGAATTGCTCAACATCTTGAGTACCTTTCTTTTTGTTGCAAGCATCGCAAGCAAGGCAAAGATTAGAAATGCGATTAGCTCCGCCTTTGGCTTTGGGATGAATGTGCTCGACTTGTAATGGTGTATTTATTTCACCACAGTAAGCGCATTTTCTCTCCCATTTGTTCAACAAATACTCGCGGATATCATAGCCATGCAAAACGCCTTGTTGGTACTCGATTCCAGAGATTTCTGGGTTTTCTAATTGCTGTAAGTCAAATCGCACAAGCTCTTGAGCGATAGAAGCAATGGGGGCGAGTTTCATCAATCTAGTTACCCATGTTAGGGTTGTTTCGACACGATGTTGCAAACTTGGTGCTAACCAACCTTTAGGGCGAGTCCTGTTTGAGAATCTAGCCCGACGATAGCGGGTATGGCGATTTCTCCTGCCTCTACGCAATGAACGGCGAGACTCCAGACTGGCTTTAATAGCTTGTCCTCGGTGAGTTAGCTCTGCACCAAAGATTACGTTTTCTCCTTGTATTAACGCAATTCCAGTAGTTCGAGAGCCAGGATCTATTTTGAGAGTGATTGGTTTTTGCCGTACTGTTACCTCTACTTTCAAAATTAGCGTGAATGGATACCTTTTAAAAACAGCGGCATTGCCATTAGTTAGCAATTTACGTGCCAATCCTGGGCGGATTGGATTGAGCGCTCGTTTTTTGGTATCAAGTACAAAAACCAAATTAGACATTTAAGTCCTCCCTTACGGGGTAATGTTTGCTTCGTCAATGTTTAAGGTCGGTAACTATCTTAAAAGCACTGGCTTAACCCTTACACCTGTTTAACTTTTAAGTTCTAGAGCGGAAGACTAGCACGCATCCTCCGGTAGGTACTTCAACACTTACCTTAAACGTAGTGGGCGAACCACTTAGACTGGTCAACTAGGCAATTTCTGTGCCCGCGCTGTCTCGGTACTCCGAGCAGCGCCGGGTGATTGACCCGCCAACTTTTTCTGATACAGCTTCAGCGCTTGCCGTGGTTCTGGCACCAAATTACTGATCGCTGGTTGTTCCGCCCTCAGCCGTTCTATTTTGAGAAGCCTCAGAAGTAACAGCTATAAAGCTGTTTATATTTTACACCTTTGACAGAGGCCAGAGGTCAGTCATCACTCTCAAGATATATATCAATCCTTACAGGAGTCGTAAATTTTTTATCCCACGCCAACCCTCCCCGAACCTGCGGGGAGAAAGTAAGAAATTCACAAGTGATGCGAGAATTGCTATATGGAGTCAATCTAAAATCTAAAATCGAGTAAGCTGCTTTAAATTCCTTTGAGGAGCGATCGCCAATCCCGACAGCGTTTCAGGTAAATGCGAGCTACCTGATCGCTGGGATTTGTTCGCAAACACTCTTCAAATAATTTTCCCGCTTCTCGGAATTCCTTGCGATCGCACAGTAACATAGCTTCATTATATACAGACAAATTTGCTAGCTTGGCCGACAGAATTTCCGGCGGATCTGCATCAAATACCTCATAGACTACGACATATTGAGATTTTCCTTTAACCTGTACTTTATCCACAATCCTAATAGCATAATCGTTCGGATTTCGCAACCTTTCTAAAGTTTGCTGAGAAATTAACAGAGGTACGCCGTAATCTTTTGTCAATCCTTCAATGCGAGATGCTAAATTAACAGCATCGCTAATCACAGTGCTGTCCATTCGGCTTTTCCCTCCGACTGTCCCCAGCATCAAAGAACCCGAATTGATGCCAATGCCAATTCGGATCGGGACGTAGCCGACCTCTAGACGGTATTCGTTGTAATTTTTGAGGGTATTTAGCATTGCAATACCCGCTTTCACTGCATCATCTGCAAAGTCACTAAACAAAGCCATAATGGCATCGCCGATGTATTTGTCAATAAACCCGTTATTGCTAGTAATGGCAGGCTCCATCCGCGAAAGGTAAGCATTGATAAATTTAAAATTTTCTTGGGGAGTCATAGTTTCTGAAAGCGTCGTGAAATCGCGAATATCCGAAAATAGCACCGACATTTCCTGCTGCACTTGGTCGCCTAAATGGACATCTATAATACTTTCATATCCCAACAAATTTAGAAATTGGTGCGGCACAAATCTACCGTAGGCATCAGTTAAGTCTGATTCGGCATCCAGGGATTTTTCTAAATTTTTGTTGAGTTCAAATAGTTTCTTAATAAATAGCTGGCGATCGGCTTCAGCTTCTTTGCGTTCCGTGACATCTTGAAAAACTGCGATCGCAAAAGCAACTTTGCCACCATCGTCAAAAATGGGCCTTCCCCAAATTTCTAGGGGAACTTTCTTGTCGGTTCGATGAATTTCCAGATCGTCAGCAGTCGCGTTTTCGCCCCTCAAAGCTCGGACGAGCGGCAAATTCTCGAAAGGATAAATGGTCTCAGTTCCCGCGATATAAATTTGATAACTTTCTGCCAAATCCTCAACAGAATTTAAGGGCAAAACTCCTTGACCGAGTAACTGGTGTCCGGCGTGATTTACGTAGTAAGGTTTGCCTTGAGAATCGAGCACTACCACGCCTACCGGAATCGCTTCGAGAAATTGAGCCAGCTTGATTTCGCCTTCGCGCACCGCCTCGAATGCGCGAGAGCGCAACTCAGTTTCAACCGTATCGGAATGTTCAGCAGTAGTTTCCAGCAAGATTTCTAGATCCGCTTTTTCCTCCTTCAAGTCTTCCACTTGCTGGCGCAGTCTTTCTATCTCTAAAAGTAGCTGTTCTCTAGATGGTTGTTCTTCCAGCATAACTCTAGAATTTGCGCCTCGACTAACAAAAAATTGCTCAATAGCTCGCACCCAAAAAGTAAGCGTGTTTCTATAGAAATTCCAACTCTAAACCAGGCATCAGGCGCTGGAAATTCCTCAAAGATCTACTGTGCCAAGCTATGCTGTGAGAGCCTTGTACCGCCATTTGCACCCTGGCTGTTTTGCGGATCTCGATAATAAACTTCGATAGCATATTGATGCCAGAACTGTTCAAAAATTCTAACTGCTGCAAATTGAGGATAATTTTCGTCGGTTCCAAGTCGGCAACCTGGGCCAGCAACTGCGCTATCGGCGCGTACTCTGCAGGCCCGCTCAGTCTTAGAGATCCAATCAAACTCACGGTTGCCGTTGCTGGATCGTAACAGATCTGGTAATCTTCTGTATTAATTTCCATAGCCACAAAAAAAAGTCCCTTAAATATTATCGATCGCTAGCGTTGCTTATCAAAGAAATGGGTCTAAAACCCCGTCGTTCTACGAGGGCTTTGAGCTAGAATAGAGAAGTCTACAGGCTCAAGACGCGTTGAAATAGCTACGATGAGAGCGCACCTAGACAGTTCGGAGGGGCAATGCTTAACTGCAACCCTGAAGACACCAAGCTTTTTGCTTGAGTACAACGAAACATAGTCGCCTAGCGGGCATTGGGAGACTCTAAACGGACGTGGAGCGACGGTAAGACTACTTTGGTAGCGCGTTGCTGTGAAGCGTTAAGGAATCCTCGCTCCTTGAGGACGAGGAGGTATGTCAAACTGTTAATTGCACCATCGTTGTCACCGCAATTAATTCCGGGTCTTGGTGCACGGTCTGGAATTTCCAGCCAAGTTTGGCGGTATAATCGGTGAGCATGGTCAACAAACCCAATCCAGAATTGGTACAGTTGTCGTCAGCAGCATTTTTTTCCAACCGCTGAAGGTAAAGTTCGCTTGGCTCCGAGGCCAGCAACTCCTGAATATAAGCCTGAAACTTGTCCACAGCTTGCGGAGAGATGCTGTTAGCCACTGAGACAATCACTCCGTCGCTCTCTAATTGCAGTTTAATATCGATCGGGTACTCTGAGGTTTCATCATTAAACTTCATGGCATTTTCCAATAACTCGTTGGCAATGTAGCTAACAGCGCTTTTTATTTCAGCTTGTCTTTCAATTGTCGAGGGTTCATCTTGGTTGCCCGGAAAAAAAGTCGTCAGATAGTCAGCCAGAAAATCCGCCGACAAACCGTTGTTCCGCCACCGCTGCTTCAGAGGAACCGAACTCGGAGAAAATCCAATTATTAAGTATTCTTGGCTAGCGGGCTGCTCGATGAAATCGCCGAAAATCTGAGTCATACCGAGGTGAGAGCTAAAGTTTGAGATGAGGGGCATCACTGAATATATTTTAAACTTTAGAAGGGATATGCAAGTAGTTATTTTTGTTTGAGTACCAGCAATGTGATGTCATCAAAAACTTTTTGTTCGCCGATGTGCGATCGCACGTCCTTAATTACAGCGTGCCTGATTTCCGCAGCCGAACGCTGCCAATTAATCTCTATTACCTCAATTAACCTATCTAAACCATAAAGCACTTTATCCATATTTTTAGCTTCCGTAATCCCGTCAGTGTACAGCACAACCACATCTCCTGAACGCAAATGCACAATTTTCTCAGCAACAAATTCAGCAATATCTACATCCAGCCCGATCGGGAAACCCAAATCGATCGTATCAAACCGCTCGACAGAACCGTTACACCGCACAACAATCATTTCTTCATGCTGGCCACTCAATTTCAGCATCCCCTCCTCATAGTCTAGCAAAGCAAGGCTGGCGTTTTTATCGGATTTCATGCGCTGCACATTATCGTAAATTACACTGTTAATAGCACTTAAAAATCTTACTGGGTCTGGTTCATTGTAGGCGAGCAAGGTTCGCACTGCCGTTTGAACCATAATCATTAAAACCCCGCTCTCCAATCCGTGTCCCGTCACATCCCCAATGCCGATTTTTACTCTACCTTTGTGCTGGAGTACGTCGTAATAGTCGCCGCCTACTTCCTCAGCAGCTTCCATAAATCCCGCAATATCTAAGCCGATAACTTCGTTGAGCTCTCGGTCTTTGGGCAGCAGCATCTGCTGAATCTTGCGAGTAACGTCTAGTTCGGCGCTCATTCGCATATTTTCAGCTTTTAGGCGATCGTTGAGAACAGTAATTTTTTGATTTGCACCAACTAAGGCATCGGCAATTTTGTTGAACGCACCCACAACTTGCCCGAGTTCATCTCTGTTATCCAAAATAATTTTGTGGTTAAGATTGCCGTTTGCCATCTTTTTTGCAGCTTCGTCAAGGACAAATACAGTTTGCATAACGCTTCTGTAAAAACTTACAAATAAATAAATAACTAAGGCTAAGGTTATTAACACAACAATAGAAATTATGCGTTTCTTGGCAACAAAACTCTCAATGCGTTTTTGCAGGAGAAAGTCTAATTCCTTGATAGTTTCGTCCCACAGTTCAAAACTCGAATTCATAACTCTATCGCTGCCATCGAGATAGGCATAATATTCCACTAAGGCTGTGGGATAAATCAGTTTATCTATTTGCCCAGTTAGCTGCTCTACTACGGAGTTGAATTTGGTCACATCCTCGCTTAATTTCTGTCGCAGATTCCCGTGAGGATTATTGCTAGATCCTACCTCCATATTGATTGCTAAATCCTGATTAAGTTCTCTCAATTTGCCTGCCCAAGTAATCAGTTTCGATCTTTCTTCAGGTGTGGCATAGGAACGCAAGCTGTTTTTTTGAGAAATAAGCCTAATCTCTGACAAGAATTTTTGGATTTCTGGAATCTTCAGTAAGGTAGCATCCATCAAATAATAGGTATCAAGATCGGGGTCTAAAATTAGATTAGAAGTATCGCCGACGTGAGTGCTCATTCTATCAATGTCGGCCACTAAACGTTGATATACCAAATCGCAAGTTTCTAAACTCCACTGGCTGCGACGAAGTTTGAAGTTTTGCCAATCTTGATAAAGATTATTAAATTTTTCACTGGACATTAATATGTTTCCAAGCTGGCGATCTGTATTAGCTAGGGATTGAAAGTTCGCGTCCATCTTAGCTTCTAAATCGGCTCTCGTATCTGGCAGGCTTAAATTTGTATTTAAAGGCTGATAATTTAAGAGTTGCAGTTGAGGTATGTATTCCCTCAACTGGCGCAGTGGGCGCAGGTATTGATTACCGTAGATTTCTTTTTGGGAAAAATCAACCCTGCTGTTAATTTCGGAAATCAGCAGGTACATGACCAAGGTTAACGGTATTGCAAATAGAAGACCGATTAAGGTAAATTTTTGAGGATAGCTCAGCCGATTCATTAAATGGATTCCCAGAGATTTTCTGTTCATAATCGATAGATTTCAACAATATTCTACTAAAAAAGTAGCGATCGCTACTTTTTTAGTAGTTTCGGGGACGATCGCTCTAGAAAACCACAACGCTAATATAATTAATCAGCGATAGCTGATTTAATTTCTAATGCGTTTTCGTCCTGTTGCAACCAAATTTGAGGCATCCCTGTGATATCCTTGGCTCAGCTCGCTTCCCCCAGTCTAAAACACGTTTAGCAGTTTTGGGACGCAGAATAGTAATTTGTACTGAGATTCGGGGGCAAGATGAGAGGCTTTTAAGAATATTTACTTAAGCATAAATTTTTCTTAATACCCGGAGACAAAAAGTAAAAATTAAGTAATAACTGGGTAGTGCAAGTTTCCTGAAACACAACAGCCGGCAGCGAGTAGGAAATACTTGCGCCGCACGCACCAGCAGTCAAGTCGGTTCTGCACAAAGGAACCAATAGCACCAGCAATAGTGTCTAAATCAGTATCTGCAGTTGAGTGTTCAGGAGCGATCGCGCATTGTGTAAAGTGAGGCAGAGGGCGTATGATGAAAAGAATCTCCACAAATAAATTTCAAATAAATAAAAACCGAGACCAAAAGCAGCCCAATCCTGTAATCTTGGCTTTGGTGCTGACAGGAATTCTGGTATGGGAAATGTATCCGGCGCTAAGACACACCGCAGCAGCTAACGCGGGCGCTCTCAAAGATTCCCTTGCTCAGTTGGAAAGGCAACCGCCGCAAACCGCGCAGCAATTTTCCTCAGCAGCGGTGCCCCAAAAAATCAGCTATTCGGTATTGGCACTCAATACTCTAATTTCCGAACCGGGAAATTTGGCGGAGACGACTCCCCCAAATCCCCCGAACAAATTGCCCGCAACCGTAGCAGCAGCAGTTCGCCGAGAGTTGTCGGACTCCACTGGCATTGCTGCTGACAAGTTGAAAGTAACTGAATCGAGCGAACAAAGTTGGCCGAATACTTGTTTAGGACTCTCGAAAGCGGATGAAATTTGCGGTCAAATGATTGTTGAAGGTTGGCGGGTTGTGGTTTCTGATGGTAGGCAAACTTGGGTGTACCGTACTAATGCTAGGGGAAATATCTTGCGTTTGGAAAAAAAGTTAGCTAGGTAAATGTACCCTGTGAAATGAAATATAAGTTTCCTTTTGGAACAGGCAAGATGCCTGTTCCACAAAGAGTGAATTTTTTTGGGGGTGGGGCTCACAAACAGGCAAGATGCCTGTTCCACAAAGAGTGAGTTTTTTTGTGGGTGGTTTCTGGTGGGCTTCTGGGAACAGGCAAGATGCCTGTTCCACAAAGAGTGAGTTTTTTTGTGGGTGGTTTCTTGTGGGCTTCTGGGCACAGGCAAGATGCCTGTTCCACAAAGAGTGAGTTTTTTTGTGGGTGGTTTCTTGTGGGCTTCTGGGCACAGGCAAGA
>NZ_JAUBOZ010000061.1:43432-46585 GCF_036700475.1 Microcoleus sp. T2B6
TGCCTGTTCCACAAAGAGTTTTTTTGTGGGTGGTTTCTTGTGGGCCGTTGCTGCTAGCCCGCCCCTTGCTTTAATTTGGGAGTTGGTTTCTTTCGATGATGCCGCCGCCCAATAGCACATCGCCGTCATACCAAACAGCCGCTTGTCCGGGGGTAATGCTCAACTGCGGTTCGTCAAAAATCAACTTAACTCTTGTACCGCCGACTTTTTCCTCTGCTTGGGAGGATTCTACAGGAATAATTGTAGCGGGGACTGGTTGCGATCGATATCGAATCTGTACCTGAGCCCGAATCGGAGCCGTCGGTGCAGCCACAGAAACCCAATTCACTTTCTGGACTGTACATTCAGATTCTACTGCCAACTGGCGATCGCCCACAACTACCCGATTGCCAGCAGCATCGAGTTCAATCACGTACAGCGGTTCCGGTGCAGCAATCCCCAGTCCCTTCCGCTGGCCGATGGTGTAGTGGTGTACACCGTCATGCTGTCCGAGCACCCGCCCTGACTTGTCCACAATGTCACCCTTTTGCGGCGCAATGTACTTATCCAGAAAAGCCCGCATCGAACCGTTACTTTCCACCAAGCACAAATCCTGACTTTCCGGCTTATCAGCAGTTGTCAAGCCAAATTCTGCCGCGATTCTGCGAGTTTCTGTCTTGGTAATTTCGCCCAAAGGAAACTCCGTACCCGCCAACAAATCCTGTGTTAGATCGTACAGGAAATAAGACTGATCTTTCGCAGGGTCGATCGCCCGCAGCAACTGATAGCGACCCGTAGCAGCATCGTAAGTAATCCGAGCGTAGTGCCCTGTAGCGATTTTTTCAATTCCGAGTTCTTCGCGAGCATACTTAAGCATTGGCCCGAACTTCACAGTTTTATTGCACTGTGAACAAGGCAGAGGCGTAATTCCTGCACTGTAACCCTCCACCAAATAATCGACAATACTTGCCTGAAAGACCTCGCGGCTGTCAACAATGTGGTGGGGAACGCCCAAATCTTCGCAAATTTTAGCGGCATCGACCATTCCCTCAGAGCAGCACTGGCCTTTGCCCTTCATCAACCACAGCGTTAAACCCACCACTTCATATCCCTGATGGTGTAAAATTGCGGCTGCTGCGGAACTATCGACCCCGCCGGAGAGGCCTACAACAATCTTGTTCATGATTCTGAGAGAAATTGCTATTTTACTGTTACTTTGTTCGATCGAGCTAATTTATTATACCACAAGTATACTACAACTTGCCACTGCTGCTGTTAGCTGAAATTTTAGCATTAATATGACCATTCAAAAATTTGTTGTCACCGCCGACCAAATGCGGCAAATAGAAACGAGAATTTTTGCTGCTGGAATGCCAGTCGCAGCTTTAATGGAAAAAGTCGCGGGACTGATTGCTAGACGCATTCAGGAGCTTTTGAAAGCGGAAGGAAGTTCGGCAACTAGCAGTGTACGGGATTTAACGGATAGAAGGAAAAGGGAAGAAGGGAAAAATCTTGTTAATTCTAAATTGCCAGTTATCGGCGTATTGGTTGGGCCCGGACACAACGGCGGCGATGCTTTGGTTGTTGCCCGCGAATTGCACTTTCAAGGGTTCCAAGTAGTTATTTACTGTCCGTTTTCTAAACTAAAAGAACTAACAAAAAATCACGCTGATTATGCAGGTTCTTTAAATATTCCATTTAGTGAGAAAATTGAAAATCTGAAAAACTGCGATTTGCTCGTGGATGGTTTATTTGGCTTTGGATTAGAACGAGAAATTACTAACGCCACTGCCACAGCTATTGACGAAATAAATAATTTAAATATACCAATTTTAAGTATAGACATTCCATCGGGAATTCATACAAATACCGGAGAAGTTTTGGGAACGGCAATTAGGGCAAAACATACATTATGTTTGGGTTTGTGGAAAATGGCATTTCTGCAAGATAGAGCATTAGAATATATCGGGAGTTCCGAATTAATTGATTTTGATATTCCCGCAGCAGATATTGCAGCAATATTGGGCGAAACGCCAGCAATACAACGCATTACAAAAGCATCGGCAACTCAGAATTTGCCGTTACCCCGATCGCCAATTTCGCACAAATACACCAATGGTCACTTACTAATTATTGCAGGTTCCCGCCGCTACAGCGGAGCCGCAATTTTGGCAGCATTGGGAGCAAGAGCTAGCGGCATCGGAATGCTGTCAATTGCTGTTCCTGAGTCGATTAAATCGATCTTGAGCAGCCAGTTACCAGAGGCATTAGTTATAGGATGTCCCGAAACCCAAAGCGGTGCAATTAGCCAATTGCCAGTAGCAATTGATTTGAGTACCTATGATGCGATCGCCGCAGGCCCAGGTCTGACATTGGAAGCGGCAATAGCTGTAGAATCTGTACTGGAGAGCGATCGACCTCTGGTTTTAGATGCTGACGGTTTAAATATCCTCGCTCAACTCGGCACAGTCCCGATTTTGTCCGAACGCCCAGCACTGACAATTATCACGCCTCATCCGGGCGAATTCAAGCGTTTATTTCCCGAATTAGCCGAGCAAACCGGCGACGATCGAATTGCCGCAAGTCAAGCAGCAGCTCAGCTTTGCGGTGCAACGATATTGCTCAAAGGAGCCAGAGTGTGCATAAGTTGGAAGGATGAGGGCGATTCCCTACGGGATAGCTACGCTTCACGTACCATCACCTACCTCAATCCCGAAAGCACTCCAGCCCTCGCCAGAGGCGGCAGCGGCGACGTTCTCACAGGCTTGTTAGGGGGACTATTAGCAAGTGCGATCGCCCGCAAATCCCCCCCCAAATCAGTTGCTGCAACAGCAGCTTGGTGGCACGCTCAAGCCGGAATCATGGCTGCCAAAGATCGGACGGAATTAGGAGTAGATGCCTTTACTTTGACACAGTATTTAATTCCAGCTTTGCGAGAATTTGCTGAGTAAACAATCAACATGAGTTGGTAGAGTGCGTACCCCGCATCTTTCTATTGGGTAGGTGTGCACCGCGCACCTTAGCCCTTGGTTTGTATTGACAACGGAAGTCCTCATAAAGATATTACAACTTGCATTCCTTACGACTGACATCTTGGAGCAATATCAATAAGAGGATTTTTCGTGGGGTCGGGCGGGTTTATAGAACCTATTTGCAAGCTTTAAGGCTGTTGGC
>NZ_JAUBOZ010000062.1:0-46179 GCF_036700475.1 Microcoleus sp. T2B6
ACTGAGGGATAACCGCTCCCATGCTCCCGATGAAGTAAGAAGCAAATGTCGAGACTTGTCTAGTATTTGTGTAGCAGTTTATACTTTGGTTCGCTTAAGTGTACGAAACTTTAGAAATAATTAACCTCAACCTTTGAAACTATGTCACTGTATGACGAAGACACCTTTGTGGTGTTAGAAACAAACCAGCCAGAGCAGTTTTTGACTGCGGCGGAACTGTTAGAAAAGCTGAAAGCCGTGTTAGTCGAGGAACACGAAGATTTGCCGCAGGACGTGCATAAAATATCTGGCGTGGAAGCTCAAGCCAAGTATTTAATTGATACTTATTGTGAATTAGATGTCGGGTATGGAAAATTTTTGCAGTGGTATGCAGTGCGCTTGGAAAAGTAATTTTGGGCATCGCGCATTGGGCATCTGGCATCGGGCATCGGGCATCGGGAATCGGGCATCGGGAATCGGGCATCGGGAATCGGGCATCGGGAATCGGGCATCGGGCATGGAGAATTGGTTATTAGAACCAACAAGTAACAAATACCAAATAACAGGTAACAAATAGCAAATAGCAAATAGCAAATAACAACCAACAAATAACTTATGCCCTATGCCCTATGCCCCATGCCCCATGCCCAATTCCCAATTCCCAATTCCCAATGGTTAATCTTCTAACTGTTGAACCGATGATACTTCTACTGCGGTAACATCGATCGTACCGGGCGGTGTCAAGCGACTAAAATGACCTTCCTCTATTTGCAGAGGTTCGCCGCAGTTGGCACACTGAAACTGAGTTTGATTTAAAGCTGTAAATTCGTATTGACAAACTGGACACTTATCTTCAATTAAATTGCGTTTCAGCCACCACTGAAGCGCGAAAAATGCGACCACAGGTGTCACCAACAAAAAAGCTACTACAATCAACACTGATTTAACTACCCAACCCAAACCAATTGACACCAACAAACACGCGATGCCCAGCAGTATCAGCCAATTACTAATACGGGGTAGCTTGAAAGATATTTTGGGGGTGCCTTGGTTCACGGTGGTCTCCTTGGGTGTCTTTGCAGGTAGGCATAACTGCTACATAAGATTGACATAAAGCGGACAAGACTGACATCTCGGACACTTAAAACTTATTTCCTGTGTCTGCGTAGGGAGTCGGCTCCTTCTACTCAACAGGCGTTAATTCAGGACTAGCCATCCTTACTCGATCTTTTGGGACTGATGCTAAATTAATCGCAGCATTCAAGTCTCGATGACAATTGTTACCGCAAGACTCACAAACAAACATTCGCGCTTGAAGTGGCATCGGTTGAACGTGGCTGCAGCTTGAGCAAGTTTTAGATGAGGGATACCATCTATCTACCAGTTCGACAACAGTGCCGTAAATGGGAGATTTATAAGTGAGAAAGCGTCGAAATTCATAAAATCCTGAGTCTACTACTGAAGAAGCCAGTTTGTGATTTGCCACCATCCCAGAAACATTTAAATCTTCGATGCGGATGTGAGCATACTTCTGACTGATTTCTGTCGTTGTTTTCTGCAAGAAATCTCGTCGCCCCTGAGCAATATCGGCGTGTTGTTTAGCCTGATTGCGATAAAATTTTTGAGCGTTTTTCGAGGCTTCAATCCCAAGTTTTCTATTGCCTAATTGCTTGTTTCGATTGCGGTACTGTAGTTTCCCTAGCTTGATTTTCGCTTTTTTTAGGGAATTTGGCAGTTGGTATACCGTACCGTCACTCAAGGTGGCAAAGGTGGAAACTCCTAAATCTATGCCTGTCGGTTCGCATACTTCATGATACAAAGGGGGGATTCTGTCAGCTTTTATTGTAAAACTGACATACCATTTTTCGGCCCTACGGCTGATGGTAAATGTTTGAGAGCAACAGTTGTACCCGATAGATTCTTTCAGGCGAAACGTTCCCAATGTGGGAATTTTTATCCGATTTCCAGCTCTCAGAAATATTGGCCCATTGCTGCTGTCTACGGTAAAGGAGTCCCCGCCTTTCTTGCGTTTGAAATTAGGAAAGCCACTGACCCCGTTAAAAAAGCGTTCTAGGGCGCTATTGAAGGCCCGGAAAGCATTTTGATAAACGCGAGATGATAAAGTGTTAGTCCATTGATATTCTGGTTGTTTTTTGATGAAGTTTGTGAAGGTTTTTTTGATGAGGGCAATTTTTCGAGTACGGCTAACTTTGATATCCATCACGCCCAAGTAAAGGGTACGAGCCAAGTTATAGCAAAACCGAGCGTAACCGGCGTGTCGCGCCATCCTTGTACGTTCTGAATTGTTGAGTTTGAGTTCTAGCTTTAGGGCGTACATAGGCTGGGGAGAGAGTCAGGACTGCCTTCTTCGGATACTAATTTTACCAGTCGCAGCCCACAAAAGACAAGAAAACGGTGTTTTTTTGTCCAATATGTCTTTAATGTCACCAAAAGTATACGAAACTGCCGTTTAGTATCACCTCTATCCTACTCACAAATTCAGGCTGTCGATCGAGTTAATTTTCCCATTGTACACCCAGAAACCGCTCTCTACGGCATAAGCTTATCTGAGTCAGAGGGTTGAAAAATTCCTAGTAATGATTGACAAAGGGATTCAACACTAAATCTTGCGAGGGTTTGTTCCCTCAACCAGTGGCGATCGCACCTTTTATCCTCCCCTCGCAGCATTTCCACACAAGCAACCGCTACTGCTGCGGAATCTCGGTGGGGAACTCGCCATCCCAGTTTACCATCTTGCAGCGGATCGGCTGACCCGTCTGCGTCCCCCGCGAGTACGGGTACTCCGCAAGCCAGCGCTTCCAAATAAACTATACCGAACCCTTCCTGGGAGGGCATTACATAAGCATCGGCCAACTGGTAATGTGCTGCTAAATTTTCTGTCGGTACAAAACCCGCAAATATTACTCTTTCGGTAACTCCCAAGTCATCAGCGAGTTTGGCTAATCTAGATCGATCGTCTCCTCTGCCAATAACTAAGTATTTCACATTCGGAAAAGTTTCGGCTATTTGCGGCAAAGCTTGAATTGTGACATCGACGCCTTTGTAAATATCGCTCGATCGCAATCTGGCTACAGTCATCAATATTTTAGCACCAACCAAATTGTACTGCTCTAATAAATCCTGTGGCTTGTGCCGAGTCGTAAATATATTTACATCTACCGTACAAGGCACTATTTGGAACTTTTCAGGATTTAATTGGTTAATTTTGCAAGTGCGGTCGCGCGTGTACCTGCTAATAGTCCAAATACTGTCAGCTTTACTCATTGCTGTTTGATATTTGGGCCCAAGCGGTTCCCACACTTCCTTGCCGTAAGTTAAAATTGTGTAGGGAATTCCCAAGGGTTGGCACAGAATTTGAATTAGCGGTGCGAGTTTGATGTGACCGCAAAAAACCCGCTGCGGTCGTTTTTGCAGCAAGCGAGTTAGTAATACTGTAGCAAAATTAAGACGACCAAACCAGAGATTCTCGGTTTTGAGATAATAAAATTTCAGATTTCTTGACTCGTAAGGATTGTTGCATTCTTCGGAATCTCGCAACAGCAAAACTTCAGCTTGTGGCGGCGAGGTCGTGTTTGCGGTTATGGACAGGTAAGCTTTGAAAATGTCTTTAACGTAGGATTGTATGCCGCCTTCGCTGGCAAATATTTCTAGGAAACAGAATAGGTGATTTGTCGATCGCATCTCAGATTTAGGCATTGACAGCGCAGACAATTATTGCAGTATAGTAGTGATTTTGCCAATCCGGGCGATCGCCATGATCCAGAGCTTTTAAACCATGTCAATATGACTGTAGTTGTAGGTTTTACAGGCAAATATTTGACTCGCCTACTCTCACCGTTGGTTTTGAGCGACTATCTGCTTTTTTACTAGGGCTTTTTAACGGGCTGCATCGGTGAGTGCGAGACTTTGTTTGCAGTTTACTATAATCTACCGTAATTGACTGTAAACTTAATGATTTTTTACAATATCCTACCCCAAGCAAAATTTAAGATTTATTAAGTTGGCGCAGCGCGTCCGACCCGACTGCAGATTAGCAGATCGGTGGCGATATAGGCTCTCGCATCTTTAGTTTGTGCTAAAAGTTTTGTCTATCCAAAGATAGATATCGAGCCAGTATTGAACTGTTATCATCAGCAAATATAGAGAGTTAAATTTAATATGACTCTGCCAGGTTTTAAACACAATTTCTGAAAAATTTTGTCGAAAATATTCTCCTAAAATTTTCTCAGATACTGCTCAAATTAATGCTCATAAAGCCTTTAAAAAAATCAAGCCTCGTTGATTTTTTCGCAGGGAACACAGAGCCTGGATATTCGTATATTGTCTGTTCGCAAAAGCAGTCTAACGAGCCGAGCCAGAAAGTTTTACGAGAAGAAAAGAAACAAGGTTTTGTACAATCATGTACGAAGAAAAGCCTGTCACCTAAAAAATTAGGTATTCGAGCTTAAACCTGACCAAAGCTAATGTTAGGTGGGCAACGTCATATTTACGAGCGACTCTCTCCAAACGATCCTTCATTGGAGTTTGAGGTGAAACGAGTAACGATCGCACTCAGTCTTTTGGCGTTGCTGATTTACGGTATGAAAAGCTAAATAGAACCCTCCTATAAACCAGTATCCACAAAGCTTTTGGATTTTAAAGAGATTTTTTTTCATACCCTGATTAAGCAACGCCTAGAAGCGCAACTATCAGCAAGCCATCATAGATCGTGAAAATGCGATCTACGAACAACTTTGGCAAGCAGGAAATGTCGATGACTTGACCGTTAAAGTTTGCTATAGACGATCGCTATTTCACTCATCAGCAAATATTCTCAAATGATTTGATGTGTTTTAGAGGGCGATCGCCAATAATCTCTCCGAACTCAACAACGAAGTCTACTATATTCGCTTGCCTAATCTCGAACTGAAATAGATAATCTTAATGGACTTATCGATTCGCCATAACGGTTCGTTTGAGCGCCTGCAAGTAACCTTGAACTCAGTACCAATATCTTTCAGCAGTCTGCTCCAAGCGAATTGTTATACTGCGGATTCGTTCAAGCTTTGCGACTCACTACCTTTTTAGATTCTCCAACCGAGTTTTTTCTGCGTGTGCTTTGGGCGACAACACTTGGAGATTTTCCAATCTAGTTAAGCCACCTTCTGACATTGGTATAATGTGGTCAATTTGAAAATCTCTTCGCATCTGGCTCTTAAACCCACTAGAGGCACAGACGATGAATCCTTTCCCGTCAGTATACTTGGCAAAGACAGCATCCTTAATATCCCGATACTCTGCTGGATCACGCTCTCGGATTTCCACAAGTGAAAGGCTTTCTAATGGAACTGTATCAGGAATTACAATGGTCGGGGTAACTGTTAGATCGGGGTAAACTCCAAGTAGCTTATTGATTTCGATATCTACCTGTTTCTTGAAATAAAGGTAATTATATCCAAATAAAACCTGCCAAAAGGATTTACTGTCATTCCATAGCGATGTAAGATATTCAGTCACCTGCCTAAGTGTTAAATCATTCTCGTAGATATGTCTTGCCACAATTGACAAATCACACTTTCTACGCTCACTAAAAGCGATGAACTCTGGCTCCATCTCCTTTTGAGCATAGAAGCGTAAAATATTTTTAACATCATCATCTCTGTATCCAAGCAGGAAAGGATAGTCTGGGAAGTAGAGGTTCTTCGTTAGTTGCAGTAAATATTCCAGCTCCTCGTCAGTCAAGACTTCTCTATTTTGGATATTTACACTCTTAAATACAGCATCTAGGTCATTAACAAAACTATCATAGGCTTCCTCAGTGCCGTTATATAAAAGTACATCATAGTTTCTAGACACTGGTTCAGCGTTTCTAGACACTGGTTCAGCAGACTCAGAAGATTCAAGAATAGAAAAGCGATAAATTCCAACAGGAACCCGCCTCAGAAAATCTAGTTTTTCTAAAGCAGTAGTGTCGATGGAATCATCCATCATACGGGCAAACTCTTCTATCTTTTCAATTGAGATAAGTCGAGCAATTCTCTTCATTGTCTCGATATCTCTATCAACAAACTCAGCGCCATCAATATCAGTCAATTTTTCAGGATTAACCCAGTTAATCTTATCTTCCCAATTATCGATGAAGCTTACAACATAGGCTTTTTCTGTACCTCCTGCTTTCTGTCCGCGCAAAGCCCTACCAATCATTTGGGTCATTAAAAGTGTAGAAGTAGTTGGGCGTGTCAGAAAAACTGTTTGAACATTAGGCAAATCAGTTCCTTCGGTCAACATTTCTACGTTTATGAGAACTTCGAGTTGTCCTGCCCTGAAGCGCTTGATTTTTTCTGAATTCTCTTTTACAGAAATCGTAGCTCCAGTACCTTCGTCCATGATTTTTGATGCCACGAAGTCAGATTTTATTCCTCGTTTTTTAAATAATCCATTTAATTCGATCGCGTGTTGAATGTCAACTGCGAAAACCAAAAGGGGCTTATACTTTTCTCGGTTCTCAACATAGTGATCGATAATCCGTTTATTGCGGATACTCGACCTCGCAATTCTTTCGGCAACCTTCTGAGGTAATTTGTCGAAGTCCTCAATTGATCTAATATCTCTGTCTGTTAATTCTTTATAGAAATCTAGCTCTGTCTCTAAGTTCTCAAAAACTGGTTCTGCAAGAATTCCTCTTGTAATGAGCGTCCTCAAGTGTTCTGAAAAGATAATGTCATCGGGAAAAACTTTTTTAAGCAAACCTTGCTCACTTTTATCTGTTCTGAATGGAGTTGCTGTCAACCCTAACATTCTGAAACCATCTGCTTTTCCTCTATCTTTAAAGTTTTGCTTAATGCTGTCAATTAATTTTCGATAAGTCTTTGCTGTTGCATGATGGGCTTCATCCACTACTAAAAGTATCGCGTCGGAATGATTAACCCAATTATTTGTGAGGTAATTTAGCCCACTGTTTAAACTATCTTTGCTGGCAATGATAATATCATCATTTTTTTCGATATTAACAGGGCGATCGTGCTTGGGATGACCAGAAATCACGCGATACTTGAATCTTTCAGTATCACTTAGTAATGATGGGTAAGCACTAAATTTTAAGGTTTCAAACGCTTGATCAAGTAGCTCATGTCGATGAGCAATCCACAAAACTTTTTTACGCTTGTCGATGAAATTGCGTAGTAACCAATGAACGGCTGTCAACGTTTTTCCACCACCCGTAGGCAAAACTAACAAACCCTCAAAAGGAGACTTATTTTTCTGATCTAGTGCCTTAATTGCCTCATTTTGATGGGCGTAAAGTTCTCTAGGATTTTTGCCTTTATTAACTTGGATTTGACCTGAGTATTCAACTTGAATAGTTTGCATAGTAATGGAAAACTGAAGATAACTTTAAATTTGTGGCTTGTCCGACTGCTGCTCTATCGATAACTCCAAAGTAGGTAAACTCTCGATAATGACAGATAAGCTTTCGGCTGCACCTCCACCGACAGAACAAGCAGTATAGCTATGTATTATCACGCAACTGAGGTTTAATTCCTATTTTAATGTAACATAACCGCAGCTTTTATTACAAGGTCAATGCGATCGCCTCAACAATCATCTTTATCAACCTGATACTCCTGCGATTTAAATACTTAGCCCTGTTCAAATTCAGGTCTTATCAGCTAGATTCCCAAAGCGAACGGCTATTTTAACAGTTGCTTGGGCAATTGAATCGGTTGCTTATCTTGGGGGCTATCTTGAGCATCGTCGTAAATCTCCGATTGGGATTCAAGTCCTCTGGCGAGGCTGGTCCAATTTACATGATCTTTGCCAAGGTTGGCTCAAGGCTAAAAATCATACTTAACGGGAAAAGTAAGATTGGCGTAGCCTATTCTCGTACCTTTGCACCAAGCGGTAAAGCCGATCTCACAGGCGGTACGGGCAGTTTTCTGGCTGCGCGACCGTTTGGGGACAATATTGCTACATCCAGCGATTCTGTAGGCGTACAAGGATTCTACCGCCTTGCTCCCCGGTTGCAAGTTCACGGTTGGGGCGTTTATACTCGCGCCAATGCAGAAAATTCTGGTGTTAGCAGCGTTTCTGATGGTAGAGGTGGCGTGGTTTTGCTAAATGTTGACGGTGACGATCGCGCCGATATTGTCTATGCAGCGATCGGGATAAGTTTCCCAGATGTCGGAGGTGAAGGCAACCTACCGGGGATTTTAGTGGGTTTACCAGGTCGCGTGACGAGCAGTAATGTCCGCCGCGAGCGAGATACTTCCTATCACATTGAAGCGTTCTATCGCTTTCAGGTCAACGACAACATTTCCATCACCCCTGCTGCTTGGGTCGTTGTTAATCCTGAGAATGACAGCCGCAACGAAACTCAATGGGTTTGGTTGCTTCGCACTGGCTTTAACTTTTAACCGGAAAGATATTTTACTAACCTAGTCCAGGACGCAAAAACCCAGTTTCTTAACGTAATTGCCTCATTTGAGACGATAATCGCGAGAAACCGGGTTTTTTAGACTGATAGTGCATCCAGGGCTTCATATCGTTTGCGGTGGCATCGGAATAATAAAATCGAGTCAACAGTTAACACTCAACCATTCAGTTTTTCGACCCGCCCGTCAACAGTCAACAGTCAACAGTCAACAATCACCTGACGGTGCAACCGGAATTGATCTCAATTCGATGCCACACAACAAAAAACCCCTACCATCGCTGGCTGGGGTAGAAAATTATCAGGGTGCATCTACTAATATTTGCAACTATAACATACATTTGTGGGGTGTCACCCTTCAGGGGTGACACCCAACGAGGAATTTAGGTCAGAATAAATTATGATTTAATATGCCAATGATTAACAAAGCTTCTATATCATCTCGTTCTGTCCCAGCCGATCTAAAATTTAAGATTTAGAATAAATCTGTGCTAGACCTCAAATTAATCCGAGAAAACCCGCAAGCCGTGCAAGAAAGCCTCAACCTGCGGGGAGGTAACTATGAAATCGAGCCGATTTTGCAATTAGACAAACAGCAGCGGGAGTTGGAAGGCAAGCGATCGCAACTACAAGCCCGCAGCAACGAAATTGCCAAACTCATCGGTCAAAAAAGAAAATCGGGTTTACCCCTCGAATCTCCCGAAATTCAGGAACTGCAGGCAGAAGGCAACGCAGTCGGCACCGAGTCGAACGAATTGCAAGCACAGGAAAAAGAGCTAAAAGCTCAAATAGAAGCTTTATTGCTACCGCTGCCAAACTTGCCGGGTTCGTCAACGCCGATCGGCAAAAATGAAGAGGAAAACGTCGAAATCCGGCGCTGGGGAGACGAATACATTCCCCAAAATTCCGGTATTTTACCGCACTGGGAAATCGGCGAAAAATTAGGAATTATCAACTTTGAACGGGCAGTTAAAATCGCTCAGCCCCGCTTTGTAAGCTTAATGGGGGCTGGTGCAGCCCTGGAAAGAGCGATTATTCAATTCATGCTGGATCGCCACACAAAAGCAGGTTATGTAGAAGTCATTCCCCCATTTTTAGTTAACACTGAATCCCTCACCGCTACGGGTCAATTACCCAAATTTGCTGAAGAAAGTTTCAAGTGCGACCAAGATGATTTGTGGCTAATTCCTACTTCCGAAGTTCCGGTTGTCAATTTGTACAGAGGTGAAATTTTGACAGCAGAACAGTTGCCAATTTATCACTGTTCTTATACTCCTTGTTTTCGCCGCGAAGCTGGCAGTTACGGCAAAGATACGCGGGGATTAATTCGGTTGCATCAATTTAATAAAGTTGAATTGGTGAAACTCGTGCATCCGAGTACCTCCGAGGCAGAACACGAAAAGTTAGTGCAGGATGCGGAGGGAGTTTTGCAGGCGCTGAAATTGCCTTATCGGGCGATCGTACTGTGTACCGGCGACTTGGGTTTCGCTGCTGCCAAAACCTACGATTTAGAGGTGTGGCTGCCATCTGCGGGCAAATACCGCGAGATTTCCAGTTGTTCCAACGTCGCAGATTTTCAGGCGCGGCGGGCAAATATTCGCTTTAAAGAAGCGGGTAAAAAAGGCACTCAATTCGTTCACGCCCTCAACGGTTCCGGTTTAGCTGTGGGCCGGACAATGGCGGCAATTTTGGAGAATTACCAGCAGCCCGACGGAACTATAAAAGTGCCGGAAGCCTTACAACCCTATTTGGGACGGGAAGTTTTATAAGTCACTCGGCGATTGAAATCGCGACTATACAAACGAAGTCCGCGCAACGCGAGACTAAGAAGTAACACTGTTAGAACCCCGACTTCTTCAAGAAGTCGGGGTTCTGGATCTTCTGTTTTTTGAAGTGGCTCTAATTATACCAAATCAGGCATAAATATCCTCCTTATTTCTTAGTCCGCCGAATCATCTTTGTTTGTGTAGTAGCGGTTTCAACCGCTGAATCATCGACGTGGTAATTTATAGTTTAACTAATGCTTCCTTGATATCGATCGCCAAAAATCTATCCAATGCTAGATACATCCAATAAAGAGATAACTGACTATCGCTGCTAGTCTTCTGAAATCCCAAAGCCAGGGACTGTTTTTCGTACATGGGGTGAATCATCAGGGTGTACAAGTCGCAAAGATTTGGAAAATCTGTTTGCATTTCGCCTAAAACTTTTTGGGCGTCTTCGAGAAAAGCAATGCGGTATTCTGACAAATACTGCGGATCGATCATCCAACTGCGGATAAATACTGACTGGCAATTTATATCTCCTGGTAGCGCCATATTGAAAGGATCGATATCGGAAATAGAACTTAAATGAAGGCTTTTGCTAGGAGCGTTAAAAAAATTGACTTCAGATTCGCTAACTGTGGGATAAAGTAAGTAAAACCCGACTGGATTGAGGTTATCTGAGCGCCGCAAAACTCGCATTCCCTTTGAGTATTGACTGGCAAAAAGCCGGAGTATTTTAGCAATTTTGTGGGGAACGGCGTTAGTGTTGCGGTTCATCCAGTTGTAATTGGTAGCTAATAAATTGGCAACGATAATTGCGTCGCACCGAGGGTTGAAATCATCTAATTGGAGTTGTACAGGATTTTGAGGTTCGGCGCCCTCGAAAATTTCTGAAACTGGTTGAATTTGAATTGCCGTAGTGTTACCGTCAAAGTGTTTTGCGATTAATCCGAGTGCTGCTAATTTATCTAACATCATTCCGGCGGCGCGATCGCTCCCGCGATCGGAATCGGAGTAAAATAGTTCGGCGGCTTCCCGGTGAGTGCACTGCACTTCTGTTGCTGGCACTTCCAGTTTCGCCAGCGGTGGTTTGATACGGGGCTGGCTTTCCTGAAGCTGTTTCACCGATAAGTAAACCCAAAGCCTGATAAAGCATTCAGCCCTAGTGCGAGTTACGCCTAGTCGTTTCATCAACAGCGAAACAGCCGTGCGGCGTTGAGAAGGAGAATACCAAGTATCTAGTTTTGCAATATCCATTTCAGTCGGGAAGCTGCGAAGGAACTCTAGTTACATATTGGCTCAATTACCATAAACTTCACCCCGCTTCAGGTTACTTGTTGCCTCTGTTGCTCAACTTGCCTGATTTCCGGCGACTCTACAAGATAGCTGCTTGCTCCTTGCAAGTTCACTGCTTCACACAGCACAATCAATTTTAGATGTTTTCTGGCTTGATTTAAGAAACCAACGCACCCGACTAAATTAGCAACTTTGGAGGTTTACGCCATGTACAGTGCTTATATCAATCGGATTGGAAAATTTTTGCCGGGAGAACCGATTAATAATGATGAGATGGAAGAATATCTTGGCAAAATTGCCTCGCGCCCTTCGAGAGTCAGGCAGCGAATTCTCAACAGCAACGGGATTCAACAGCGCTACTACGCGATCGACAAACAGCAGCAAACACTATATTCTAACAGCCAAATGGCCGCGTTTGCCGTCCGTGACGCGATCGCCCAGGCAAATTTGGAACCAGGGGCGATCGACTTATTGGCCTGCGCTACTACTTTACCAGATTTATTAGTACCGGGATTTGCCAGCACAGTACATGGGGAACTTTCCGAATTATCTCCCCTAGAAATAGTGTCAACTCAAGGAGTTTGCTGTGCCGGAGTTAGTGCTTTAAATTACGCCGCCTCTCAAATCGAACTCGGCAAAAAACAAACCGCCATAGCCGTCGCTTCCGAATTTCCCTCGCGCCTCTTCAAAAACACCAAATTTGAAACAGAGACTTCTCTGCAAGCGGGAAAAACCCTGCCTTTCGATACAGAATTTCTCCGCTGGATGCTCTCCGACGGTGCCGGAGCATTGTTGCTCCAAAACCATCCCAGCGCAACAGGAATTAGTTTAAAAATAGAATGGATTGAACTCGTTTCTCACGCCAATGCTTATCCTGTTTGTATGTATTCAGGATTAGCCAACGAAACATCCACTAAAAGCTGGCTGGATTATTCTTCCTACCTCGATGCAGCCACAGCAGGAGCTTTTGACTTGCGGCAGAATATTCGCTTGCTGGAAAATGTAATGAAATTAGGCGTTGAAGGTTGGCTGCGGTTGATTAAAGCCGGGAGAGTTTGTCCGCAGGAAATCGACTGGCTGCTGTGCCACTATTCGTCTCACTTTTTCCGGGGGCAAATTGTGGAACTTCTGGAACAAGCAGGCTGCATGATTCCTGAAGAAAAATGGTTTACCAACTTATACACAAGGGGAAATACAGGCTGCGCCTCGATTTATTTAATGTTAGAGGAATTGTTCAATTCTGGCAAGTTGCAGCCTGGACAGAAAATCTTTTGTTTTGTCCCGGAAAGCGGGCGCTTTACCACGGCATATATGATGTTAACTGCTGTGGAAAATACCCATAAGCCTATGAGTTCTCAATTTTCTAACTTTCACGAGGTTCCGGAAGCTTCGCCTCTCGAAAGCGTTAAACCTGCACACCCCAACTCTCCGCAAGCTTATTTGTTGCGGGAGTTAGCATGGATTTGGCTGAAGTTCGAGCGCGAAATTCGTTCTGTTCCTATTGTCCGCAAATTGTACCGCGGAGAGTTTACAATAGAAGATTATCAAGCTTTGCTGTGCAATCTCCGGCCGCAAGTTGTAGAGGGATCTCGCTGGATTGCTCGCGCTGCTTCTAACATGAGTGACTTTCGCCTGCGATCGACTTTTATCGGCCATGCTCAAGACGAACACCGCGACTATCAAATGCTAGAACAAAATTATGTTTCTGTGGGCGGTGAATTGGCAAAAATTGTGGAATATGATAAGAATATTGGCAGCGAAGCACTATCAGCTTTTATCTTTCACCAAGCATCGCGGGACAATCCGGTTGATTTAATTGGCAGTATGTTTATTATCGAAGGTTTGGGCAATCAGTTGGCGGGAAAGTGGGCAAGACAAATTCAAGAAACTCTCGGTTTGCAATCAGAACAAGTATCGTTTTTAGCTTATCACGGATCGAATGACGAGTCGCATTTAGCCAAACTGGAAAATTTGATTAATGCCGAATGGATGACAGATGATATTGCCCGCCGCATTGTCAAAACCGCTCGCGTAACTGCTCGTTTATATTTGCTGCAATTGGAGGAAATTCGCTAATGCAAAAGCTGCAAAAACAAGATACTGAAAATCTCCCAGATGAGCGAAAAATCCCTTACGCTACCAAACCCTACAACCGCCGAGATCCGAATGTTTGGGATGTGCTATTTTGCGATCGATCTATTCCCGTCGATTTAGTGGCAAAAGCCTACATGATCCGGGATTTGCAAAACTGGACTCGCAGTTATTTGCTGATTCCGATCAAAGTAATTGCTAACTTGTTGCTGGCGGTAATTATGACAACAAAGCGCCTGTTGCCATTTCAATTCCGCGCTTACACTTTAATGCACAAATCGGCTGCATTTTTCCTAAATAACTTTGTCTCGCCCGAAGCTTGTTATTTAATTGTCCGACACATCTGCATCGGCTCCAACATTATCAACTTCTTGATTGACAACGGCCCCGACACCCAGATAGAAAAGTCAAAGCTTTATCCGCGTACTGTTAGCGATTTAGCTGAGAATGCGTTTCTCGAACACGACTTAATTCTCTATAACTTTGTCTGGGATTACAACCAAGCAATGCTGACAAATCCTAACTGGTTGCAAGTCGTCAAAAAACGGGGAATAAATTATGATAGTATTCAACCAGTAGAAGTGGTCATAGATTTTGAAAAACGCAGATGGCTAAATATTCTGGATTTAGAATCGGCGATCGAATTGTTTAAAGTCTTTTATTCTCTGTGTTTGACTAGCGACGAATTTGCGCGAGCAGTGATGTCGCTTCAGTTAGATGAAAACTTCGGACTGTACGTCAGCGAGATTACCGGAAATTGCGACTGGAATCATGTAATTGTTAACCGCCATCCGCTAGCGCCAAACAGTCCGTTTAATGCGGCACGCGACTTGTTTTTGCACGGGATAGTTTCGGAATATCTCTATCGGTATTTGGAACTGCAAAAAGAGATGAACTCAACTCCGATTAAATAACCCTAAATACCCGTAGGGGCGGGTTTTACCAATAATATTTAAGAAGCGCAAACAATCTAGATAAACCCGCCCCCACACAACGAATAATCTACATCAACCCTGTCTGTGTTCGCATCGAAAAAATGTACATTTGGATTGTTCGTCTTGGGAGGGCGGGTTTGTCAGATTATTCGTTTCCGACATAGATGGTTGGTAAAACCCGCCCCTACGCAATCTGAAATTATAGTTGATTTTTCAGGTAGAAAATTAATAGGAAAAGTCAAGCTGCTGCTAGCTGTGCTTGTTCTGCGGCTTGGGGCAAATTTTGACTTACGACAATCCACTTGCCTGTAAGTGGGTCGCGGTAAGTAATAAACGGATTAGATTTTAAAGGTTGACTGCAAGGTTTAGCGCCCATTTCTACACACTCCCAATAAATGGTATTGAATAACTACTACAACACCATACCTTTAATAATCGGATATTTTGCCTAAAATCCGCGTGATTTATACCTGAACAATAGGTGATATTTTAGGTAGGTTTTGGTGACATAGAACACTGCCTAATGTGATTTAAAACTGCGTTGGCAGTGAGCTGTATCACCAAAAACCTTCTGTAAAAAAAATCGGCCTTCTGGTTTTTAGCTTCTACCTTTAAGAGGGCCACTATTTTCAGTATACATCTGATATTATTAAGTAAGGTAAAGACGTTTATCAGAGATCCCCTCACAAACTTATGGTGCTATTTGGATTTGGCAAAAAGTCGAGCCTGCCCTCTCCCCAAGAAGCCTTGCCGGGGCGGGCAGAGTCGATGTCGGTACCGGCAACTCACTTTGTTAACGGCAATCCGCTCAAACCTCCCTTTCCAAACGGCATGGAGACTGCCTTGTTTGGCCTGGGCTGTTTTTGGGGAGCAGAACGCAAATTTTGGCAACAAAATGGAGTTTTTTCGACGGCTGTTGGCTACGCGGCGGGGATTACTCCGAATCCTACTTACAACGAAGTTTGCAGCGGGATGACGGGACACAATGAAGTAGTTCTGGTTGTGTTCGATCCGAAAGTAATTAGTTACGAAACGCTGCTCAAAGTTTTTTGGGAAAGTCACAATCCTACTCAAGGAATGCGTCAGGGCAATGATTCTGGTACTCAGTATCGATCGGGCATTTACGCATATTCAGCCAGCCAAAAGCAGTTAGCTGAAGCATCGCGCGATGCTTACCAGCAGGCTTTGACTCCGGCCGGTTACGGCAAGATTACTACTGAAATTATTGATGCTCCTGAGTTTTATTACGCAGAAAGCTATCATCAGCAGTATCTTGCTAAAAACCCGAACGGTTATTGCGGCTTGGGCGGTACTAAGGTTTGTTTACCTGCTATGTCTCAGGCTTAAAACTTTTACAAGGGGTAGTTTTTTGGGGCTGTTGCAATAGTCCGGCAGTCCGGCAGGGGTTTAAACCCCTGCCTCAAAGCTTAAGTCGTCTGAAGACGACTGAAAGGTTATTGAGATGGTCAAAGGGATTAGTTGAAAGCAGGTAAAATAATGCTGGCTGGTGTGGTAATTATCAATTTAATGATATCTCTGGTCTGTTTTTATATAGCTGCGAAGGTGGGGAAAATCAGGCGGACGATCGCACGTTTTGAAATGCGGATCGCAGCAATGGAACGCCGCAGCAGCAATGTCCTCAGTATGTCGCCGGATTTCCTTGGTAAAAGGCAGCAAGGTACCCGCCAACTACGACGACGTTATCAACAACTGGAATTGCAACTGCAACAGGTTCAGCAACTTTTGGGATTGCTGGGTTTGGGACGGATGCTTTGGTCCAGGCGCGATCGACGTTTGAGGTAAGCTATCCTAAAATTGCCGCCTGTGCTGACTCCCTAGGGTTTTCAACAATATTTCTACCTTTGTAAAGGGCTGCGATCGGGCAAACGCCCCTAAAATTGGTGTATGGAGAGAAGTTATAAAAATGTCAACTAAACGTTCAGGATTATTCATTGGCGGTTTGCTTGTGGGTTCTGCGATCGGGGCCGTGACTGGCTTGCTGATGGCACCGCGACCCGGCAAGGAGACGCGGCAGATATTGAAAAAATCGGCCGATGCTTTGCCGGAGTTGGCGGAGGATTTATCGACTAGCGTGCAGTTGCAGGCCGATCGACTTTCTGAAACTGCAATCCGAAATTGGGACGAAACTTTGATTAGACTCAAAGAGGCGATCGCTGCAGGTTTGGAAGCGACTCAGCGGGAACGCCAAACACTGTCGGAAGCTGAAGCTGAAGTGAGTCCCCCATCGCGCCCTCCCATCCGCTAAATGGCATGAAATTCTCAACCCCCAATCCCAGATTCAAGTGAGTGATCCCATATTTTGGCTAGGACTTTCGATTTTGCTAGTGGCAGTTAGCCTGACTGCTGTTTTAGTGACTTTAATACCTGCGGTGCAAGCGCTGGCCCGGGCGGCCCGCAGCGTGGAAAAGCTCGCTGACACGCTTTCTCGCGAATTTCCGCCCACTTTGGAGGCGATTCGGTTGACGGGGCTGGAAATTAGCGAGTTGACGGATGATGTCAGCGAGGGAGTACAAAGTGCGGGCGAGGTTGTCAAACAGGTCGATCGAAGTATTGGTAGCGCCAAAAAGCAGGCGCAAAATGTGCAGGTAACTACTCGCAGCCTGGTGACTGGGGTTAAGGCTGCTTGGAAAACTTTAACTCGCAAGCCACCGATTTCTGGGACAAATCGCCGATCGACAGATAGATTGTCGCCGAGTCAAAGAAGTGCGCTTTCGGTGAGGGATTCGGGTTTGGAGGACAGGTATTCTGGGGTTTACGGTGCCGGTGCGAGTAATGGGGAATCGCCCAGGTTGAGGAGTAGCGAGGGTTCTGGTTTGCCGGGGGATGCTGAAGAGTTTGAGGAAGTGTCGAAGGATTCTTGATAGTCGATCGCTTTTTACCTTGCTTGTTTCAACTTTTGAATTTCCTCCATACTCAATCCTGTTGTTTGAGCGATCGTTGCTTCATCTAATACATCCAGAAGTCCTTTGGCAATTTCGATCGCTTTTGCTTTCACAGCCTGCTTCACAGCTTTAATAGTAGCATTCCGCTGGTCTTGTATGTAAATTTCCTGATGTTCTAAATCTTCCAACTCTTCGCGCGTTAAATCGGCGCGATTCGCAACTTCAAAAGCTTTCTGAATTGCCTGGACTTCTCCCATTTGTTCCGGTACAACTTCTAAACTTTTGGCATTTTTCAGAAAATATATCCACTTATCGGTTAGAGTTTCTAATTCTTCTAATTTTTTGCCGAATTTCGGTAATTCAACAAACACTAACTCGATATCGTAAATTAGATAGTCAACCAGATAATCTCTTTCTTTGAGGACAAAGCGGGAAATTACTTTGTCGAGATTGGGAAACATTTCAAAGTCAGTAATAGTTAAGGCAATTACCGGATTGAGTAGGGTGTAATCTACTCCTGTGTCTAGTTGAATCGAATAAGCTTTAGCAGCATTGTACAAGATCCGCTTTTCAAAGCCTTCTACATTCAATACCTGCATTTCGATAATGACTGTTTGCTCGTTATTCAGCTTGGCTCGGATATCTAAGTAAGTATCTTTAACTCCTCTAATTTTGGGGGGTTGATAGGGATTGAGGATTTCTAAAGATTCGATCGCAGAATTGCCTTGGTAGAGGATGGCGTTGAGAAAACTGATGAGGATTTCTTTGTTTTGTTCGTCGCCGAAGATTTTTTTAAAGGCAAAATCTGTTTTGGGATTGATAAATCTCATTTTTTAAACCTCCAATTTGAAGCGCTCGCACTCGATTAAGATTATAGCATTTATGCTCTTTGGTTGAGGGTATGATTAGATCGCAAAGCTTTTCAGTAAGATTGGTGGTTGAGGGGCGAGATCCCTTCAGTTAGATTAGTTATAGGGGCGATCGCCCATCTAATCCTCTTTATCCAAATCTTCTTTTTTCGGAGTTTCTGAAGTTGAGGGGAATTCTAGTCGAATGTTAATATCAATTGATACTGTACTTTCTTTAAAACCTATATTAACTATTTTTACTAATGCTTCTGTAGGTACAGAATTATTTATTTTAAATTCAGGAGAAGACTGAGTTTTATATCCGGCTTCCTGTAGCCGATCGCAAATATTGCGCCAATTTCCTACAGGTTCGTTAGGTACATCTGCGAGTTTTTTAACATATTGGTATAAAGTTTTACATAAATAAACCTCTGCACTTTTGGAACTCTGAAACAGTTGGCGGGCGATTTCGGCGGGACTGCAACCGGAAAGCAATCCTCGGAGGTAGAGTTTTTCTGTTTCTGTTAGTCCCCTGCGCGATCGAGGTGAGATTTGCCGTTTAGCTTCTGCAAAAGCTTGGTACAGCCTTTCTAAATCCCAGTGTTTGGCGGCTTCGGCAAATAAGTCTTCTTTTGATGCCATTGTCGGGTGTGGTGAGATGTGGCTAACGATAGCATAACCGAAATTGCTAGCGTTTGTTAGTTGCTTGGTAGCGGTAGCTAGTGTAGTATTATACTAAGACTAAAGAGATAAGTGTAAATACTTAGATTAACGGGGAGGCGCGATCGCTTCAACTAACGTCAAAGCTAGTATTTGCAAAAGTCAGACAACGTTAAGTAAAGTTTTGTAACAAAAAAGCAGTATTTTGCATAAAACTTGCGGACTCAGCCTGATAGATAAATAGAGCTTGAGAAGTACCGCTACTGTTGCGGTTCATCGGGGCTAAGGGTTCATGAGGGCGATCGGCCGATCGGCTTTTACAACAACAGTTTATTTAATCCAAGCAAACACAGGGCAAGTCTATGTACTTGTCTCTAATCAACACGAGGGAATAACGTGTCTAATTTTTTCACGCCTGAATTCAATAACGAAAGTGCGATCGCTCCTTGGAATGCCAGCCTAGAACCGACTAAGGCTATTATCCCGCAGCTAGATGCTAACCGCGTCCTAACGGGCGGTGTCGGTGAGGAAGTTAATCTCCCGACTTTAATGCCTGAAGCCTATGACAATATGATCTTGCCTGATGCTGCGCTAACGCGGATGGCTAATGGGGCGATCGCGGACTCCAACAGCAGTTTACCGGATAGCTCTGTCGATTTGCTAACAGGTCAGGCGATGTCAGAGGTTTATGGGGATTTGAGTAAGTTTGCGGCCCAGCCAGATTTCGCAGCTAAGCTGAATGTGCCTTTTGGGGAAAACTGGGATGCTGCGGCTGCGAAAGCTTTAGCTGAAGAATGGTTTCAGGGAGATTTTAGCGATATTCCGCCGGTGAAGGTTGTCTCGTCTGCTGAGATTGATGGGGCGAATGGGGCTTTTGCAGCAGCGACGGATACGATTTATGTATCGAAGGAATTTTTGGCGGGGAATGCGGCGAATCCGGCGGCGGTTGCGGATGTGTTGCTGGAAGAAATCGGACACTCTGTTGATGCGCGGTTGAATCTTACGGATTCACTGGGGGATGAGGGGGCGATTTTTGCGGCGGTTGTTCAGGGGAAAACTTTTGATGCGAGGGATTTGGCAAGTTTAAAAGCTGAGGATGATAGTGCAACGATTCACTTAAATGGTAAAGAAATTCAGGTAGAAAAAGCATCCCTTCCAGACCCAGGATTGAGAACAGTTGCTCATATACAGGATCTTGGTGACAGAACCTTTTCAGAAGGTGCTGTTGCCGGTACTACAGGTCAGTCAAGGCGTTTAGAGGGGTTTCAGATAAATCTTGATTCTCCAATTCCCGGCTTAAGCATGGAGTACATGGCTCATGTTCAAGATACCGGTGATACATCTTGGGTGAGAGAAGGACAGTATGTTGGTACAAAAGGTCAATCTCGACGGATCGAGGGATTTGCCATCCGTCTCACTGGTTCGCAAGCATCTAAATATGATGTATTTTATCAGGCTCATGTAGAGGGAATAGGTAACACTCCCAGAGTCGGAAATGGTCAATTTTCTGGTACTCGTGGCCAGTCTAAACGAGTCGAGGCTATTTATGTTTGGGTACAGCCTAAACCTCAGCCTGGTAATCCAGATATCGATATCCAACTTTCTTATCCCAGAGGAGGATTTACTCAATCACAAATAAACCAGATGGAAAAAGCTGCCCAAAATTGGGAGAGGATAATAACTAAAGATAAGGACTCTAGTGGAGTTCTAAAGATTTCAGTTGTAAAGAGTCCAACTGCTAGTTCAGGCTGGTTCGCCGACTCCTATAGGGACTCTGCTCGGAATTATCGAACTAACTTTTCTGGGTCAGACGTTGACATAAACGGAGTTGATTATCAGAATAATATTCGGCTTAACCCCAGTCGATTTTCCGAGATTGTCAATAATAATTCGCTAGTTCGACTAGCAATGCATGAAATTGGTCATACTCTAGGTCTTGACCATGAATCTGTGGTCAGCCTAATGAATCACGATTTCTTTAACGCCAAAATGACCGACAGTATGTACAATACTCTGACTGCTCAGGGTTATAGTATCGATCGCAATGTACCGATTAACTGGTCTTGATTAGTTTTTTATAAGGTAGGTTTAGCGATCGCCCTTTTCTCCCAAATAACCAAAAGGGCGATCGCCCTTTTTTCCCAAAGTGCGATCGCCCTATAATTTCAGCATGGCAACAACTGTCAAATTCAACAGAGCGATCGGTATAATTAAAAAATCAACATCAAATACAGTCAATTAATGCCATGATTGCTAATTTGCCCATCAAGCTGCCTCACTTACCCAACAGCTTGCCCAGCGAAGGTTCTGTCCGCATTGAGTTGGTCAACGGACTCTTAATATTTAGCGCTTCTATTCAAACCCAGGAACGAATTCAAACTTTAACAGCTCAACAACAAGCATCAAATCTCACTCCCGAAGAACAAACAGAATTGGATGGATATCGAGAATTCATTAGCTATCTAAATTTGGTAAATGAAACCATGAAAAATACTTTTCTATATCCTTTGCGAGGCACTGTCAGTGGCTATAATGAGCCGTTTGAACCTGCGGTTTCCTTGGAAGATTGGGAAGTGTTACAATGATTGTACTAGATACTCATATATGGGTTTGGTGGGTTGACGATAACACACGACTGACTCAGAAACATCGGGACTGGATACAACAATATCAATCTCAAGGTTTAGGAATCAGCATCATTTCTTGTTGGGAGGTTGCTAAATTAGTAGAAATGGGAAGACTTACTTTGTCCGTTACAGTTGATGAGTGGTTAAAACAAGCTTTGGCTTATCCCGGAGTGCAGCTACTCGAACTCACCATTCCCATCATTGTCGAGTCAACTAAACTCACAGGTTTTCACCGCGATCCAGCAGATCAAATCATTGTGGCAACGGCGAGGATTTGTGGGTGTCCCTTACTAACTGCTGATGCAAAAATTCTGGCATATCCTGATGTACAGACTCTTCAGTGACCTGTAAAAAATGCCTTAAGACGAATCTTTAGGTTGCGTTAGTCAGTTTGCCGGCATCTACGAAGACTCGTCAAAGCTCGATCGCGATTTGGAAGTTTTGATTGCAGCGGGCATCCCGCGTCATTTATTTAAAATACTGACTGACAACGATGACATCGATTTGAAGCCTGTAACGCAATACCTCAAAGCAGTCTGATAATGTCTTGAGTGTAGCGCAATTGTTCTTTTTCCGAAAGTACGATCGCGCTTTTTATCCCAAAGTGCGATCGCTAATCTTTCAAGAGACGCTCAATTTACACATATAAAAGCTGATTGGCGATTTCATCAGCCGTTAACGTATTTAACAGAATAGCAACCCGTTGGACAATTTCATAGGCGTTCTTTTGAGGAGTCACAATAATCCCAGAATGTTCCCGTCCTTCTGTCATATATTCTAGGTGTAATCGCTCAAAATCCACGCGATTATGAGTCAGCAAACATCGATCGACAGATGCAGCATAAGCCAATTGTTGGGTATCAAATTGACTCAACATTCCCTGTTCGCTCGTTGTCGTCACATCAAAACCCCTAGCCCGAAGCAAAGTAGCTACCAGCCTAGAAACATCTTCATCTGTATGAATAGTTGCAAATAGTTTCACGGTTTTTTCATTGCAGCTTTAACAGCAGGATGAATCAATTCTTCAGGAATTCGATTCTGCTCAATATAAGTATTTATTTCTTCTTGGTTATCCAAATAAAAGCTCAGTGCGTCAAAAATTTGAGCTAATTTCAGATGAGGTAAGTGCATCGGGATTTCTTCAGGAGTGATACCCAAGCGCCACAATTCCACGATCGCACGAACCGAAGTTCTCGTTCCTGCGATAATTGGTTCCCCTTGCAAGATTTCAGGGTGACGTGCGACATAACGCGAAGCAGATTGTGTAGTCATGATAGATTAACCGGACACATCGATCTTGATTATAACTTACCCTAAAACTCGGTTTTGTTGATGACACTGTAACATCACCTAATTTTCATTATCGTAGTCAATAGTACCAAACAATTCCATTACTTTTAGTTGTTTGCGACGTTGAATGTACTCGCGTAAAGCTGCTTCGATTAATGTAGTAGGTGTTGGATGGTTACTCAAATCAAGGGCTTCTTGAAGGAGAGTTTTGTCAATTTCGAGCGTAGTTACCATATATTTTCCTCGTGCAAGTAGGGTATCACGTAATTGCCACCGAACAATGCTGTAATTTTAGTGTAGCACTGAAACTCTATCAATGGGCGATCGCTTTTTGCATTGAGTTCACGGGAGAATGAAAAGCCTGTTTAGCTTGCGTAAGTCAGGCAAGTCTTTATGAGGACTCGTCAAAGCTCGATCGCGATTTGGAAGTTTTGATTGCAGCCGGCATCCCCCGTCATTTATTTAAAATACTGACTGACAACGATGACATCGATTTGAAGCCTGTAACGCAATACCTCAAAGCAGTCTGATAATGTCTTGGGGGTAGCGCAATTGTTGCTTTTTTAAAGTGCGATCGTCCTTATTGTCCGAAAGTGCGATCGGCTTACAATGATGTCAAATATATTCAATCCTCCCGATCATTTCTTCAGGCGCATACACTTCATAAATTAAAATCAAACTACGGATAATCTCGCCCACAGAACGAGAATTAGGAGGACAATAGACAATCCCCGGATAATCTGTGGTATCGCTTGCCATAATTAAAAAATCGTCATCGTGAGTTACTATCACGCGCTGCTGTTCCCGAATAAATGCCAGGTGTGACTCATCGCTTTTAGTACGCAATCCTGCATCAACTGTTGTTGTAACATCTATCCCGTAACGACGCAAACCGCGCGCAATGTTAGAGTCAATATGTTCGTCTAAATGAAAACGAATTTGCTCACTCACCTCTAATTGCCCTCAATTTTTCTTGTAACGGAGATGGTGGACTATTGCGCTTTAATTCTTCCACAATAGCTCGACTTTCAGCCGTGCGACGATCAATTTCTTCTCGATGATCGTAATAGTAGGTCATTGCAGCATGAACTGAGGCAAGTGGTAAGTCATACTTGCCGGCGATTTCTTCTACAGAAATTCCCATTTTCAGATACATTTCGGCGATGTGTGCTACAGCAATTCGATGGCCCGCAATGCGTGGCTTACCACCAAGTACGCCAGGTGTAATTTCGATATGTTCTGTGATGACTGATTCCTTAGACATCTTAGTTAAAGGCTCTTAATCAGTAATGTTTAACCTCTTTCATATTAACACCAACAAATTCAGCACGCTCGCCTTTTCCTCTTTCTCATCCATCGGTTCTGCGATCGCCCCTCTCTTATCCCCAATCTCCAATGGCGATCGCCATCCCTAAGTTAAAATATAACTTATCAGATTCAGAAAGGACAAGTTATGCCCGTAAACTGGAGAGAACATATCGTTAGTACCCCCGACGTACTGCGAGGTAAACCAAGAATCAAAGCCACTAGAATTCCCGTTACTCTGATTTTAGGTTATTTAGCATCAAATAATACTGTCGAACAAATTATCGACGAGTTTCCCGATCTACTCAAAGAACAGATAGATGCTTGTCTTGATTATGCTCGCGATTTGTCAGATTTTGAAAAAGTGCGATCGCTCTTATTTAAATAATGTTAATATCAAAGCATGGATAGTGTGTACAGACTCCAAGGCGTTGAGTTTGAATGGGACACACACAAATTCCAGATTAACCTAGAAAAGCATGGCGTTAGCTTTGAAGAAGCCGCAGAAGTTTTCTTCGATCCCTTCTATCAGGAGGGAGATGCAACGGCTAATGACGAACAGCGTAACTTTATCCTGGGTTACTCCCGCACTCAACGCCTATTACTGGTTGTTTATGTAGAACGCAGCTTGCGAATACGCATCATTTCTTCCCGTCCTGCTACCCGCACTGAAAGGAAATTATATGAACAATTCTGAAGAAGAAATAAAATTGCAATTGCGACCTCGTACAGCGGAAATAGTCTCGCTAAACATTCCAATAGATACTTTAGCATCACTTGAGAAAATAGCGGCTAATCGAGATATGTCTGTAGAAGCATTGCTTAAGTTTTATATAGGGCAAGGCTTACGGGAAGACTTAGCTAAAGTCTTTTCAGAACGCTTGCTGGACAAAACTGCTCAAGTTTTGGCTAGACACCTTGAGTCAGCCGAAGAAATATCAACTATTATTCGAGAAATTCAAGCTGAAGCTGCACGTTAAATGACAATAAGGTTCAGTTAAAACTATTTATTCCTCGGAGATCCCCCTAAATCCCCCTTAAGAAGGGGAGTAGGGGTTGACTTTGAATAAGTTCTTGTCCCACCCCCTACTCCCCTTAGTAGGGGCGGTGCTACCCCTACTCCCCGTGCCCGCCCTAGGCTAGGGGGGATCGAGCTTAACTGAACCGTATTGCGTTAAATGAGGGCGCGATTTAAGTACCAAACTAAAAGGCGATCGCCCTTTTTTCCCAAAGTGCGATCGCCCTTATCTAACTTCTCTTCTCCTCACATTACTAAGCAACTGCAAGTTCATATTGCAGAACTAAAATTTCATCAGCTTTCAACATAGCCATAGCATATTCACTTCCTTGACTATCAGCAAACTCCACTAAATACTGACATTCCTTTTCCGTATCATACACTTCAATAATAGTTCCCACAAGTCCAACTGGCAAACTAGAAATAGATGCGTATTCGGGTTCCACTAGCGCTAATCGCGTATTTGAAATCGGCTTGAGAATCGCAACAGAATCCAAAACTCTAAAGTGTTTGATCATAGTTTAACAAAAGCTGAAATCCAACAACGGTTAGAATTAGTTGAAGTAATTCCCCAGAAGTACCTTCTCAAGGTTTTTAGGGGCAGGTTTAGTTAGGATATACGCAATCGCAGCGAGTTTACCCATTTCACGCACCCGCCCCACGCTAGGATATAGGCCTTACTTAGGCCTTAAGTTCGCGCTGCTAAACTCAGAAGCCACAATCATCGACCCAATCCCCGCATCCGTAAATATTTCTTGCAGCAAAGCGTGAGGAATTCGACCGTCAATAATGTGAGCACCCTTCACACCCTGAGCCAAACTCCGCACACAACAATTAACTTTCGGAATCATCCCCCCAGACACGACTCCCGACTCAACCAACTGTCTAGCTTCCTGAATATCTAACTTAGCAATCAGACTATCCGGCTTGTGATAATCCTCCAAAATTCCCGCCGTATCAGTCATCAAAATCAACTTTTCTGCTCCCAAACCAGCCGCAATTTCCCCAGCCACTGTGTCAGCATTAATGTTGTAAGATTGACCTTTTTCATCCGCTGCCACGCTCGACACCACCGGAATATAGCCGCTGTTCACCAAAGACTCCAAAATCTGGATTTTCACGCCGCTGACTTCACCAACAAATCCAATTCCTTCCCGGCCATCTGGACGAGCTTGAATCAGATTGGCATCTTTGCCACACAATCCCACTGCTTTGCCGCCAGCTTGGTTGATTAACGAAACAATTTCCTTATTTACTTTACCCACCAAAACCATTTCTACAACTTCCATTGTCGCCGCATCAGTCACCCGCAAACCATCCTTAAATTGCGGCTCAATTCCCAATTTTTCGAGCCAAATATTAATTTCCGGGCCGCCACCGTGAACCACAACCGGACGCATCCCCACGCAAGCTAGCAGCACAATATCCCGAACCACCTTGTCTTTGAGATTGCTATCTTTCATCGCCGCACCGCCATATTTGACCACAATGGTGCGACCGGCAAAGTGTTGAATGTAAGGCAGTGCTTCGGACAGCACCTCTACTCGATTAGTGTCCGAATTCCTAACAAAATCGCTTTGTTTGAGCATGGGTAAATTACAGAAGACTAAAAACTTAATTCTAAACTTTAATGGCTAAAGCATATATCAACAGCCACAAAAATCACTTTTTCCCTTGAATTTATCCACGCGCAGGCTCGATCGCCTTTATCGAACCCCATCCTCAAAAAAATCATAGGTTTTTTTAATAAAAGCATTATAATTTATGTATTATAACTTATACATTTTTTGCTAGAGTCAAGAAATGTATAACTCCCTAGATTTACTTAACGTTTTATGTTAACTGCTGTCGCGCAAGACTCCGAAAACCTTCAGTACAAGCTACCATCAGAGGCTGAGTCGTCCCCCCGGATGACGGTATTTTGCGATTTAGACGGGCCCATAGTCGATGTGTCCGATCGCTACTATGCCACATATCAACAGGGATTGGCCGATACTCAAGCAGCTTATCTCGATCGGGGAATCAACCTCAACCTTCAAATCCTCAGCAAACAGCAGTTTTGGCAGATGAAGCAAAACCGCGTGCCCGATGCTGAAATAGCCAAAAGTTCCGGCTTGTCGGGAGAAGAAATTAACGCTTTTCTAGGATGCGTGAGTCGGATTGTCAATCAGCCAGACTTGTTGCACTTAGATCGCATCCAGCCGGGAGTGCAATGGGCGATCGGACTTCTGCACTCCCGCGGCGTGCGGCTGATTTTAGTCACCCTGCGGCCGAGAAATCAAGCCGTTCAACTGTTACAAAATTACGGTTTAGCCAGACTGTTTACCAGCATTCGCGGCAGTCAGATGGCGGATGCCGCCTATCACAACTATACAGCCTTAAAAACTGAATTGTTGGCTGAAGTTGCAGAAGAATTTGAGTCATCGCTGGGTTCGGCTTGGATGATCGGAGATACAGAAGCAGACATCCTCGCGGGCAAAGCATTGGGAATACCTACAATTGCCGTTACCTGCGGAATTCGCAGCCGCTATCAACTGCAAAAGCACCAGCCTAATTTCATTCTCAGCGACTTGATTATTGCCGTTCATCACTTATTAGGTTCGGGCCAACAAGTAATAGTAGAATGACAATATTCCCGCTCACAACAATTAAAGGTTTTGACAAAATCTTGACAGTTACAGGTAAAGTAATATATGATTCTCTCAAATGTGTTGATGCTCATCTACACACCTAGCCCAAACCTTGAAAACCCCATAATTCCGTTGAGGTGTGTAGATGCAATATGTAGTAAGCTTTTCAGGGTGCAAAATTGATATTTTTGAGACGAGAAACCTCGATAGCGTCCCTTGCCTGTGTCCCCTTGGGACGAGGGCGTAGCGGAACGTCATAGACCAATAAGACCGTCCGGCGTTGCTGATTAACGGTATGAACCAACTTTTTGCTTAAAGTTACAAAACCCACCCTACTTGGCTTGTGGCAATTCCGAACTCTTCAATTCATACCTGTATTAAGCAACGCCCACTTTTTAAGTAAGTACATACATTGTCTCTAAGTCAAATTTTGGCAACACAGCAAAAATGAAGGAAATATTCAACAGTCTTTTGTATCCATTTCAAATACCATTTCTGGCATCATCTCGAATTTATTGGTTGTATGTGCTTTCAAGTGTTTTACTGGCGACAATACTATATATATTTGGTTCAGCAAATCGGGACAAACAGAAAAATTTACTAGAATACCTTTTACCTAAAGAAGTTTATTTACATCCCTCATCTATTACTCAATACAAATATTTTTTTTGTATTTCCTTGTTCGAGATATTTTTCGTAGTGCCAACAACACTATTTGTAGCAAATGTTGCCGATATAACTTGCCAAATTTTGATCCAAATTACGGGCATCACCACACCTTTTGTCGTCACGATTCCCCAATTATGGCAGCATATCATATTCAGCATTTTTTTAGCATTATTAGGTGACTTTGCTAATTTTTTCTACCATTATCTGGCTCATAAAATTCCTATTTTGTGGGAATTCCATAAAGTACATCATTCAGCCGAAGTCATCACACCATTGACGGTATATCGCATTCATCCATTCGAGCTGTTTTTAGGTACAATAACGATTGTTACAATCACTAATTTCGGAGCGGGCATCTGGATGTACTTATTTGGGAACGCGATGAAAGAGCTATTAGTTTATGGAGTCAGCTTTGAGATTTTTATCTTTTATTTAGCAGGATATAACTTGCGTCATTCTCATATCTGGTTAGCTTATCCTCAGTGGCTCAGTCATATTTTCATCAGTCCAGCACAACACCAAATTCATCATAGTGTAGACCCCAAACATTATGATAAAAACTTTAGTTATATTTTCGCATTTTGGGACTTGATGTTTTGCAGTTTATACGTGCCAAGCAACTATGAAAAATTGAGCTTTGGTTTAGCCAATGGAGAATCAAATTTGTTTAATAGTGTCACCAATATATTTTTACAGCCTTTGAGAGCAATTAGGCAGGGAATCAGCAAAAAGTCAGTCTGATGTAAATGCCTTTTAACTCACTGTTGATATTTTCCCATCTGGCATTTACTTAATTGAGAACAGCTATAGGTGGTTAAGTATAATAGTAATGGATTCGCGCTACTAAAAAATAGTTATTGCCGTCATTTTATAGCAGTTAATATGAACAAAGAACCCTTAGATTCACGCCATCAGACCACTGTCTTTAATCAAGATTCACATCTAACAACAGAAATGAAATATTCTCAAAACAAGTGTATTCATCAGGTATTTGCAGACCAGGTAGAAAAAACACCTAATGCAGTAGCAGTCGTATTTAAAAACCAGCAATTGACCTACAGAGAATTGAATGCAAAAGCTAATCAATTGGCACATCACTTGCAAGTGATGGGGGTAAGATCAGAGGTATTGGTGGGTCTATGCGTAGAGCGCTCTATTGAAGTAATTATAGGAATTCTCGGTATCCTTAAAGCGGGTGGAGCTTACGTTCCTTTAGACCCTGCTTATCCCCAAGAACGTCTGGCATTTATGTTAGAGGATACTAACTTAAAAGTGGTTTTAACTAAGACAGAGTGGATAGAGATACTACCTGTTATTACCGCTTCAGTGATTTGTCTTGATGCAGACTGGCAGAAAATTGAGCAACAAAGCCAAGAGAATCCAGTGTGTGATGTGACACCAGAAAATCTCGCTTACTTAATATATACTTCTGGCTCTACTGGCAAGCCAAAAGGAGTACAAATGCCCCACGCCAGTGTTGGATATTATTTGCAAGCGATCGCTAAAATATTACCAGTTAATAGCAATGATGTTTATCTCCACACAGCTTCTTTCTCTTTTACTGCCTCAGTCAGACAATTATTCTTGCCTTTATCCCAAGGTGCTACAAGTATCATTGCCACCCGTGAACAAACTAGAACTCCCCTGAGCCTATTTGAATTAATCCAAACACAGGGTGTCACTATCTCTGATGGTGTACCTTCCGTGTGGCGTTATGGACTGATGGCTTTAGAAAGCTTAGATATAAAATATACTGAAGCATTAAGCGAATCAAAATTAAGATTAATAGTATTTGGTGGCGAATTACTACCCTATCAATTAATTAAAAAGTTACGCAACCTCTTTAAAACACCACCCCGCTTTTTTAATGTTTTAGGTCAAACAGAAACTATTGGACATGGTTTTTATCCCATTCCAGAGGACTGCAACCTGGAAGAGGGATATGTCCCAGTCGGTCATCCTCTGGAAAACATTCAGCAGGTTTATGTACTCAATTCCCATCTTGAACCAGTAAAAACTAATGAATCTGGTGAAGTATATGTTGCAGGTTCTACCTTAGCTCGTGGCTATCTTCACCGGACTCAAGCCAATGCAGAAAATTTTATCTCTAATCCCTTTAATCCACAACAGCGACTTTTTAAAACTGGTGATGTAGCTCGCTACTCAAGCGACGGTACTTTAGAAATTCTTGGTCGTATCGACCTGCAGGTAAATATCCGGGGGATGCGAGTTGAACTGGAAGAAATCGAATCAGTATTGAAATTTCATCCTAATATCCGGGAAGGTATAGTCACTGTAAGAGAAGATATCCCAGGAGACCAGCGCCTAGTAGCCTATATTGTAGCTAACAATCAAGCCTTTAATTGGGGAGAAATCCGCAGTTTTTTAGAGCAAAAACTACCAGATTATATGGTTCCTAATGCCTTTGTGCTGATGGAGAAACTGTCAGTATTACCCAACGGCAAATTAGACCGCAACAGTTTACCTGCACCAAATATATCTGCTGAGATTCGTAACTTTGTTGCACCCCGTACCCCAAAAGAACAAGTTATAGCTAACATTTGGGCGGAAGTTTTACGACTGGAAAAAGTAGGTATTTATGATAATTTTTTGGAATTGGGAGGACATTCCCTGCTTGCCAGTTTAGTTATATCTAGATTGCGCGAAGCCTTATCTGTGGAATTATCGGTCAGCGTTTTATTTGAATCGCTTACTGTAGCCAGTTTAAGCGAACATATTGAAGCTTCCTATTATCACAACCAGCAAAATCAAACCTTACCAATATTAGAGTCACTTGACCGTTCTGTTGAATTACCTTTATCTTTGATTCAGCAGCGATTTTGGTTTCTCGACCAAATGGAAGGGGCAAATGCTGCCTATAATATTGCCAGAGCGTTGCGTTTAGTTGGTCGGCTGAATTTAACAGCACTCCAACAAGGTATAGAGTCAATTATTCAACGCCATGAAACCCTGCGTACTTCCTTTGGCATGGTAGATGAAAAACCAGTGCAATTTATTGCTGCAACTCTACCATTTACTTTACCATTAGTGGACTTACAAGAATTACCAGAAGTTGAGCGACTGACTGAATTACAAAGATTAATTACCGCAGAATATACAAAACCTTTTGATTTAAGCACTGCACCTTTATTAAGAGTCAAACTCATTTGCATAGAGTCAGAGTCCCATGTGTTGCTGGTGACAATGCACCATATTATCTCTGATGCTTGGTCAGTGGGAATTTTCTTTAAAGAATTGTCTAATTTTTATGCCGCTTCTCCCTTACCAGATTTGCCGATTCAATATGCAGATTACGCTTACTGGCAACGTCAGTGGCAGCAAAATGATATTATCACCACCCAGCTAAACTACTGGAAACAACAATTAGCAGATGCTCCACCTGTAATAAAACTACCAACAGACCGACCGCGTTCTGCTATCCAGACATTTCGTAGCAGCATCGAGAGGTTTAAGTTGGGTTATGACCTGACTAGCAAGCTGAAAACCCTAAGTCAGAAGTCAGGTGCTTCGCTATTTATGACTCTCCAAGCGGCTTTTGCGACGTTGCTTTATCGCTACACTGGTCAGGAAGATATTGTCATCGGCTCTCCTATTACTAACCGCAACCGTCCAGCCCTTGAGTCATTAATTGGTTTTTTTGTCAACACTCTGGTTTTACGCACCGGCTTAGAGAACAACCCCACATTTAGAGAACTTCTAGCTCAGGTGCGACAGGTTGCGCTCAATGCTTACTCTCACCAAGATGTACCTTTCGATCGACTGGTTGAATTTCTGCAACCACAACGTCTCCTCAGCCACAGTCCGCTATTCCAGGTGATGTTCGTATTGCAAAACTCCCCAGTGGAAAAACTGGAATTGCCCGGTTTGAGTGTAACGCAGATCGAATTAGACAGACCGACCGCAGGTGCGACTTTTGATTTAACCCTGTCGATGCAGGAAATAGACTCAGAACTCAGGGGGGCATTTGAATATAATGCCAACTTGTTTGATGCTGGCACCATTGCACGGATGGCAGAGCATTTTCAAACCTTGGTAGAGGCGATCGCTACCAATCCAGACGAGTGCGTGGGGCAATTACCATTACTAACAGCAGCAGAACAGCATGAATTACTAATTGAATGGAATCAGACCCAAACTAATTATCCTCATCAATGTATCCATCAATTATTTGAGGAGCAAGTAGAAAAAACGCCTAATGCGGTAGCGGTAGGATTCAAAAATCAACAACTCACCTATCGGGAGTTAAATCATCGAGCCAATCAACTGGCACATTATTTGCAAAAGCTGGGTGTGGGTGAAGAAACTTTGGTGGGAATTTGTTTAGAGCGATCGCCTAATACAATCGTAGCCATGCTAGGGATTCTCAAAGCTGGTGGTGCTTATTTACCTCTAGATCCCACCTATCCCAGCGAGCGCTTGGCGTTTATGCTCCAAGATGCACAAGCCTTTTTACTGTTGACAGAACAGCAGCTATGGGGACAACTGACCACTGTTGAGCAGATTTGTATAGATAGCGACTGGTCTGTAATTTGCCAAGAGAGCCAGCAGAACTTAAAGTGTAATACCACCGCCGATAATTTGGCTTATGTCATATACACATCAGGGTCAACAGGTCAACCTAAAGGTGTGATGGTTCCTCATCGCGGGGTGGTGCGATTAATACGAAATACGGACTATATAGATTTACAACCAAAAGATGTCATCGCCCAAGCTTCTAATACCTCCTTTGACGCTGCTACCTTTGAAATTTGGGGAGCATTACTCAATGGTGCAAAAGTAGCGATGTTGGAAAGAGAAACAGTCCTCTCACCGCGAGATTTTGCCAGCAGCTTACAAACTCAGGGAGTTACAACCCTATTTATCACTACGGCACTGTTTAACCAAATGATTCAAGAAGTGCCGTTAGCATTTGCATCCCTACGCTACTTATTATTTGGTGGTGAAGCTGTTGACACCCGGCGGGTGCGACAGTTGTTAGCAGCAGGTGCGCCCCAAAAGTTGTTACACGTTTACGGTCCTACCGAGAATACAACTTTTTCCACCTGGTATCATATCCAGCACATAGAACCAAAAGCAGAAACAGTTCCTATTGGTCGAGCGATCGCCAATACCCAAAGCTATATTCTCGATCGCTATTTGCAACCTGTACCTATTGGTGTATCAGGAGAACTTTACCTTGGTGGTGCAGGTTTAGCCAGAGGGTATTTCAATCGTCCAGACTTAACATCTGAGCGATTTATTGCTAACCCTTTTGTGGAAGATGAGCGACTTTATAAAACTGGAGACTTGGCACGCTTTTTACCAGATGGAAATGTTGAATTTATGGGACGCATTGATCACCAAGTTAAAATTCGCGGGTTTCGCATTGAACCAGGAGAAATTGAAACGGCACTGAGCCAACATCCCCAAGTTCAGCAAGCGGTGGTAATTGTCCGGGAAGACGATCCAGGAAATAAATATTTAATGGCTTATATTGTGAGTGAAACAGAAACATTGACCAGTAGTAAATTGCGTCAGTTTCTGAAAGAACACCTGCCTGAATATATGATACCAGCGGCTTTTGTGACGCTCAAAGCCTTACCCCTGACTCCTAATGGTAAAGTGGAGCGGCAAACTCTGCCAAAGCCAGAGACAACAAATTCAGAACTAGAAGCCGCTTTTGTCGCACCTCGTAATTGGCTTGAAGAACAATTAGCCGAAATCTGGTGTACAGTGTTACATCGTCAGCAGGTAGGCATCCATGATAACTTCTTTGAATTGGGGGGACACTCTCTCCTGATAACATCTGTAATATCTCGCATTCGAGAAAGTTTTGCGATCGAACTTCCTCTGCGCTCTCTATTTGAAGCACCTACTATAGCTGCACTTAGTCAAGTGATAACTGCTCATCAGCTTGAGGTACAGGAGCAGAGTGCAAGTGGTATGACATCGAACACCTTACCACCTCTTCTCCCTCAAGTACGAGATACATATATACCACTATCTTTTGCACAAGAGCCTATATTGTATTTACAACAATTAGCTCCTGAAAGTTTCGCCTACAACAGCTTTTTTGTTTTACGTTTCACTGGCTCCCTCTCTGCAAGCGTGTTGGAGTCTAGCTTCAATGAGATTATTCGCCGTCATGAAATATTACGTACTACCTTTACTGTGGTAGAAGGTCAACCCGTACAAATCATTACCCCGTCCCTAACCATACCGTTGAAGATCGTAGACTTACAAAACCTACCTCACAGAGAGCGAACATCTGAAGCCGAAAAACTTGCTGCTCTGGAATATCAGCACCATTTTAATCTAGCTGCGGGTCCTCTGATCAAAACAACCTTGCTGCGATTAGCTCAACAGGAGCATTGGTTGACACTAAATATGCACCATATCATCACTGATGGGTGGTCATTTGGACTCTTGTTGGAGGAGTTAGGAATACTCTATAAAGCTTTTGCCAACGGTTTACCTTCACCCCTACCCGAATTACCTGTTCAGTACGCAGATTTTACCCTCTGGCACAGGAAATACTTTAATGAAAAGGTAATAGAACAGCAACTTGTTTATTGGCTGCAAAAACTGACTAATCCTTCACTAGCATCTGATGTGGTGTCAAGCAATCAACCACAGCTTTGTAACAGTAGAAGCGCATCTATTTATTCTGTAGTTCTGCCAGCCAGTCTTGTGGCATCAATCGAAACCCTCAGCCGTTCTCAAGGAGTCACCATCTTTGTCATCATTCTGACTGCTCTGAAGATACTTTTGTTCAAGTACACTGGTAAAAATGACATTTTAGTCATGGCAACAGTTGGTAATCGTAGCACAGTAGAAACCGAAAAAATGCTCGGTTGCTTTATCAACGACGTAATTTTGCGATCGCATATCTCATCTGAGCAAACGGGACTTGCTCTTTTTGAGCAGGTGAAAGAAACTTTCACAGAAGCAATCAACAATAGAGAAATTTCTGATCGAAAAGTCATTAATGCTATCACTAGCAAACAACCACTTAACCTCTCAGCAGCCGTGACCATGCTACCCGCACAAAATTGGCATGACTGGATGTTAGATGTAGACTTTGTATCAATTAAGCGCGATCACCGCTTGTGGTCTCAGGAAAATGCTCTAGAAATTTATGTTTCTTCACCTTCTGTAAATAACCCAACCATTGAAATTAAAGTCTTGTACAGCACAGAGCTATTTACAAATGAAACCATTGAGTTTCTGTTTAGCAATTACCAGGAAATTCTAGAGAAGCTTGTCCAACATCCAACCAGCCCGGTTTCTGAATTTGCATAATTTGAGGGCAAACCTTTCTTTTATCCTCCGGTATCTATGATTCAAAGCATGAGTGTTTTTATCTTGATCTGGATTGGTCAGGTGCTATCTCTGGTTGGCTCTCGCATGACCAGTTTTGCTCTGAGTATTTGGATTTATCAGCATACTAACTCAAACACCCAGTTCACTCTCCTGATTCTATCAACGACCTTACCTGCGATTATTATCTCCCCCATTGCTGGAGTGTTTGTCGATCGCTGGAGTCGTCGCTGGATCATGATTATTAGTGACTTCTGCGCTGGTCTGTGTACCTTAACCATTGCCTGGTTATTTATGAATGGCAACCTAGAAGCCTGGAGTCTGTGCCTAATTAGTGCTATTAGCTCCGGCTTCAGTGCCTTTCAGTCCCTCGCCTATTCTTCAGCCACTACATTACTGGTGTCTAAAGAACAACTTGGTCGTGCTAGTTCGATGACGCAGATTAGGTTGGCTATTGCGGAAATTCTCTCGCCAGTGCTGGCAACTGCACTGCTGGCAACTGTCCAAATTCCGGGAGTTATTATCATTGATCTGACAACTTTGTGCTTTGCCCTGGTTTGTTTGCTACTGGTTAAGTTCCCTGAAGTTCAGACCAAAGAAGCTAATGAAGAAGTAGGGTTATTCTCTTCATTCTGGAAAGAAGTGTCTTTTGGATGGAATTATTTAATTGAGCGACCTGGACTGATTGGGTTAGTCATATTTATTGCTATCAGTAACTTCCTCATCGGTTTCGATGAAGCTCTAACTACACCTCTGGTACTTTCGTTCACTTCCGTTCAAAGTCTGGGGACAATCTCTTCTATTGCTAGCTCTGGGATGTTAGTCGGTAGTTTTATTATGAGTTTGTGGGGAGGACTACAGCGCCAGATAAATATCATATTTATCTCGATGCTTTTTTTTGGTTTATTCTATGTGTTAGCTGGCTTGCGTCCTAGTCCGATTCTGTTTACTATCTCTAATTTCTTTATATTTTTTATACTCCCAATCGTTAATGGTGCAATCCAAGTCATCTTCCAAAAGAAAGTTGCTCCAGAGGTACAGGGAAGGGTCTTTGCATTCCGTACCACGATGACTCAGGGTTTTCTGCCGCTTTCTTATCTGATATCAGGGCCACTAGCCGACCAAGTTTTTGAACCGTTGATGGCTGCTGATGGGTTGGGAGCAGCTAGCATTGGGCAAATTATTGGTGTTGGGCATGGTCGCGGTATTGGTTTGATGTATGTCATCATGGGTATATTTAGCATCTTTGTCACCTTCATTGCCTACTTTTATCCCCGTCTGCGTCTGCTGGAAGATGAGTTACCGGATATAAATCCTTTCTCGGATCAACTTGACTTTTCACAAGATATCGATGAATGCCTAAGCCAGAAAGTTACCCATCCTAACTCCCTATGATATGCAGGGTGGTTTCATACAGCATCTGACTAAGATTTATTACCTCTCTAGTTTCTCACATTTGGTTTGGGATTGCTATATTTTCGTTTCCATTTACAAGCAATCTCAAATCCTGCTACTAGCCTAGTTTTCTGACCCTCACTCCTTGAAAATATAACGAAGTTCCTGGTACTATTTGGGTAACAAACACCAGTATAAGGAGATGGCTCTTTTCTGCCAGATGAGGGCGATCGTCAAAAGATTGATACAGCCCCATTGAGTCCGCTCTATCGAAACTGATAGGGTTTGTCCCACAGAGCAATAAGTTGTTAACCAATAAGTGATTAAGGGAAACCAAAGAGCGTACGATCGTTAATTGAGGTATTTCCAAAAATCTCTGCAATTTGCGACGCCGACTTTCAGTTGTAATTGGATAGGGAAATAAGGAGTGCGAGCCGTTCTAATCTCACTTGTTTCTCGGATTGTATCAAAGAGAGCAAGATTGTGAGTAGAATAAATTGGGTCTGGGTCAGTTGTTTTTGTAAGTGGGTCTGATAAAATGTTGGTAACATATTTTTTGAGATAGGCTAGCGTGTAACAACACAGGCTGCCTATCTTTTTTTACCACAAATCAGCCCACCCTTTATCCACTCTTGGTTTCAGGCGGGTTGTCACCCCCCCAGGGCTTAGACACTACCTTGCTCGACTGCATCGCCAGACACTGTGCTATTCCAAATCAGAATAACTACTGAGACACTCAATTAGATTGTTACTACATTATCTGAAATTCTGGGATGTTCCGGTTCCTCAATAATTCATACCGCTATTCAGCAACGCCAACTTTACTTCTCGCATTCGTCAATCTCTCAACTCAAAAGACATCTTTAGCACCTCCGTAGAAGAGATTCTAAATACTCTGGAAGCCGACCGTGTACTGATATATCGCTTCCATCCCGATGGCAAGAGTGGAGAAATCACAGCACAAGCGATCGCATGATAGTTTATTTGTTGGAGAGGTCTAATGACTAATGACTAATGACTAATGACTAATGACTAAGATTTTTCTAAATTCCTGGTCATTTCCCACAAGCGATTGAGCGGAAAATAAATCACCGGAGCCCAAAGACTGCTAAGAATAGCAGAACACAAAGCCACTCGCTGGTGATAGCTCCAAATTTCCAGTAAAGCCCGATCGCCCATAGAAAAAAATTGCAGCCCCATCACCGTTTCCGCTACCACCGCCATCCCAAACACAATTAACGCGATCGGGATCGGATCTCTCTCAACAATATCTACCGGAATCGACCAGGTTTTCTGCAAAACAACTGTTAGGACTCCTACAACTACTAGACTCACAGCGTGGCTGGGATGAGGAGCCGTCATCGCATCTTGAAGAAACCCCAAAACCAAGCCCATGCTAGCAGATCCCCAAACTGTACGTTTCCGCTTAATACTCCAAGCTACCAACCAAATTAACAGCCAGTTAGGCCCAATTCCCAGCAATTCCATTCCCGGCAGCCGAGTAGGCAATATCAGTATGCACAGCATCACAGATAGAAATGTAACTGCGAAGTTGAGAAATTGGCGCGATCGCGAAGACATCCGAGATAAAGCTTTCATTGTTGCTGTGATCCCTCAGATGCTGCTGAAGATTGACTCGGCGAATCCTTCGATTCGGCTTGCTTAGAGTGCGGGTAAACCACCGCCCACTCCAGAGCATTCATCGGTGCAGAGAACTCAACCACAGCTTCGGGAGCCGGAGTTTTATTCATATCCACCGAAACCACTTTTCCCACAGGCAAACCAGGAGGGAACAACTGACTGTAAGAAGAAGTTGAAACCACATCCCCAGGCTTGACATTGGGAACATTATCAAAAAACTCCATCACAGCCTGATTTCCGCCTTTCCCGCGCATAAAACCCATCTGGCGACTGCGGGTAATTCCCACACCCAATTGACTCGTAGCGTCGCTGACTAACAGCACCAAGCTAGTATTAGGAGTAACGCTGACAACTCTGCCTACCAAACCGCCGGGGCCCATCACAGTAAAATCTGTTTTGATGCCATCGTTACTGCCGCGCCCCAAGGTTACTTGCTGCCACCAGTGGCCCGCACTGCGGCCGACAATAGGAGCCACAATCCCTGCTGGTTTCTTAGCCGAAACGTAACCTAAAAGCTCTTTTAGCTTCTGATTTTGATTGTCTAATTCTAATACCTGCGCTTGCAATTCTTGAGTGCGCGCCGAGATGAGTTCCTCTTGCGCTGATCCGTTGGCGTGAAACGGACGAGTCACCCAATTGTAAACTTCAAATACGGCCGCACCTTGTGTTTGTCGAACTCCCCAAGCGGCAGTTACAGCGAAACCTAGAAGAGCAATTTGCAGCCGCAGATCCCACCACTTTCGGAATGTATTTTTTAGCATAATTTCACTAATCTAAAATTGTTAAGTCAGGATTTTAGATTTGAGATTGCAGCCGTATTTATTTCTAAATCCACAATCCCAAATTTGTTAACTACATATTACGCGACGACTGCCCGCTGAAAACCCGTTCCAACTGTTTGTTTTCCAATACTCTACCAGTTCCCAAAACCACGCAGCACAGCGGATCGGCTGCCACGTGAGTGACAATTCCTGTTTCGTGACTGATCAGAGTATCTAAACCTTTCATCAGCGCGCCACCACCAGCCAGCATAATTCCCCTGTCAATAATATCTGCTGCTAATTCCGGCGGGGTGCGTTCCAAAGTACGCTTGACAGCTTCCACAATTACTGAAAGCGGTTCCGACATACTTTCGCGAATTTCTGGGCCTTTGATAGTAACAGTTCGCGGCAAACCCGACAGTAAGTGCAAGCCCCGCACTTCCATCATTACATCGTCATCCTCTGGAGTTGGATATGCAGAACCAACCTGAATCTTAATTTCTTCAGCAGTGCGTTCGCCGATGACCAAATTGTGAACTTTTTTCATGTATTGGACGATCGCCTCATTGAGTTCGTCGCCGGCTACCCGCACAGACTCACTGATCACCGTACCTTGCAAACTCAAAACCGCAACTTCCGTCGTACCTCCGCCTATATCTATAATCATATTGCCAGTCGCCTCAGCAACAGGCAGTCCAGCCCCGATCGCCGCAGCGATGGGTTCATCAATTAACCGTACTTCTCTAGCACCGGCCTGAGTCGCCGCCTCAATGACAGCACGCCTCTCGACTCCGGTGACACCGCTGGGGATGCCAATAATGATCCGCGGCGAAACTAAGCTTCGGCCTTCGTGAACCCTGCGGATAAAAGTCTTGAGCATCAGTTCCGCCGTATCGAAGTCTGCAATTACCCCGTCGCGAAGCGGGCGCAGTGCTATGACGTTCCCTGGCGTGCGGCCGAGCATTTTTTTTGCTTCTTCTCCAACAGCCAGCGGTATTTTTAAATCTTGGTCGATCGCCACTACAGAAGGTTCCTGCAGAACAATACCTTTGCCCGATACATAAACGAGCGTGTTAGCAGTACCGAGGTCGATACCCATATCTCTAGATAACGAAAATCGATTGAGAAGACCCACTGATTCGTACCCCCCCCAAAAACTAAAATACTATTGTGTGCAATAATGTTGTTACAAAAGTGTAACCGAGGTGGATTCTATTACGTTTTTCATCCTGAGTCTAGTCAGAAATGTACATTGTCGAGCTCAGGTTGAGCGCAGACTCGCCAATCATCCACTATCAATATGTTCTGCTAACTGGGTGTACAATCAGGATGAAGCCTCACAAGCGTTGTTCCAAGTTCAGTTTGGAGGCTAATGCGCGTGTGGACTGTTTAACTACATCAGCGATCGACCACATTCCCAAAAAAGTTTATGAGTCTTAATGTTGTGCATTTAGTAGGCCGCGTCGGCGGCGACCCGGACGTAAAGTATTTTGAGTCGGGTACAGTTCTGTGCAAGTTGACGCTGGCAGTGAACCGCAGAAGTAAGAACAGCGATCAACCAGACTGGTTCAATCTGGAAATCTGGGGCAAAACAGCGCAGGTTGCTGCTGACTACGTTCGCAAAGGCTCTCAAATTGGCGTAACAGGCTCTTTGAGGTTCGAGCGCTGGCAAGACCGCAATACCGGTTCAAATCGCTCTAAGCCTGTAATTAGAGTAGACCAGTTAGAATTCCTGGGTTCCAAACGGGATAATGAATCCAGTATGTCGCAACACAACAGCGAATTCTAGCGTTTGGGGAATTTGGGAAGTAATATTTGTGAATTGGGTGGGTGCTCGTGACTTCAGAAAAGTTAGAAATTGTTCAAACTGAGTACCAAGCTGGGCAAGTAGCTTTTGAGAGTGGCCGGTATGCTCAAGCTGTGCAGAGTTTAGAAACAGCTACCGGTTTAGTCGATCGAAATTCCCGGTTGGGCGGTGAGGTGCAGATGTGGCTAGTGACAGCCTACGAAGCCTCTGGCAATACAGAAAGGGCGATCGAGCTTTGCCGCAAGCTCACCCGCCATCCCCGCCAAGAAACCCGCCAACAAGCAAAGCGCTTGCTGTTCATTCTCGAAGCTCCCAAACTCACTATCCCTCCTGAATGGATGGTGAAAATCCCTGATTTGGCAGCTTTAGATGAAAATCAATCAATCAGTTTTCAAGCCAATCCGAACGCTGACATCAAGTACGCTAAGCCCAAGCCCGCCGTACCAGAACCCGTAGATTTGAGTCAGGTTAATACGAAAGATAATAGGTTTATCTGGGTGGCGTTAATTGCGATCGGGCTAATTTTAGGCGGATTATTTCTTAGTTATTAATCATTTTTTTAATTTCATATGCGGTCGATTACCCAATATGGTAGGGGCGGGTTCACCAACAATACTCGCCAATAATTGACAATCTCAAAAACCCGCCCTGGTCGCTATATTATAGTCAATCGAGCCGACATGATATCAAACCATTGTTTGCATAAGCCCTGAGAGAAGTTAAGCAATGCCTTTTAGCAATTATAAAAGTATCAGCGCGGTCGCCAAAGAATTCCAAATTAATTACCTACGGGATAATTTCATTGTCGAAACAGAATTTGCAGTCAGCGAAGTTTTTCGGAATGAATTAGAATTGATTTTCAATGAGGGAGTATTTGACAACTCGGAAATCGCCATTTGTGAAAATATCATTTATCCTGTATTAAAAGAAGTTTGGAAAAATTATCGCACTAATTTTCTCCTCTGGAGTCACCAAACCTTAGTCTATAATGAGAATCTGTCAGGAATTCCAGATTATATATTGGCGAAGCGCTCCCCCCTCGGCACAGTAGTTTTTGACCAGCCCTATTTCATATTAGTTGAAGCCAAGAAAGAGAGCGCATTTGATGAAGGATGGGGGCAGTGTTTGGCAGAAATGATCGCCGTGCAGCGACTTAACAATGAACCAGAACAAACTATCTTTGGTATTGTTTCTAATGGGGCCATGTGGCAGTTTGGCAAGCTGAAATTAGAAATGTTTACTCAAAATAAAATTTTCTATACAATTCAGGACTTAGAGCGACTGTTTGCAGCCGTTAACTATGTTTTTAAACAGTGTGAATTACAATTATAGAGGAATGCTCTTCAGTTTTAGGCGCGGGTGTCGAGAAATTGGGTTTTTATGGAAATACTTCGCTGTAGCCGGCAGATTCACGAAAAAACCCGGTTTCTAAGTTTAATTATTTACAGCAATCTTTGGAGATTTTACAGCATTTGCGATCGCCCGACGCGGAGACAGTGAGAGAAATTATTGCTATGGTTCAGCAGATGGCTGGGGATTGATGGATGCACTTCGACTAAAGAAACCGGGTTTTTCGCAGCTTTTCGGTGGTGTATCGATGTTTTTGGAAAAAACCCGGTTTCTGGTCACACCCAAAATCGCTAAAATAAAACAAAGACCAAACCAGAAAGCGATTATTGTGAGCGATTCAACCGTAGACCAGATTTTGAAATTGGCCTCTCAGCGCGCCGATGCGGCTGAAGTATACTACCTGTCGAGTCAAGACACCCCCATCGAATTTGAAAACAATCGCCTCAAATCCCTGCAAACCAAAGCACTGCAAGGCGTAGCACTCCGGCTGATTTCGCACGGCAAAATCGGTTTTGCCAGTTCCACAGATTTAACGCGGATAGACGATTTAGTAGATGCAGCGATTCAAACAGCCGAAATCGGCGACCCCGCAGAATTTGAACTCGCCTCCAACTTCCACCTAAAAGGCCCGGAAACCACCTACACTCCGCCCACAACTCAAGAATTAGTCGAAAACGGCAAAAACCTGATCGAGCAAGTTCACGCCTACAATCCCGATATTATGGTAGATGTCGGCTTTCACGTCCGCAGCGGCAGAGTGAAAATTGCCACGACGCAAGATTTGTATGCCGAAAGAAGCAGCCAAATAGTCAGCGGCACTATTGCTGGCAATTTGGTAAAGGGAGAAGATTTTATGCAAGCATACAGTTACGACGTTGCGCGCGATCGTCCCCTAGACACCAACAGCATCCTCGAATCACTCCTCGAAAAATACCGCCTCGCCGAACATTCAGCCACCATCACCAGCGGTTCCTACCCAGTATTATTTACCCCCAGAGCAGCCGCTAGCACCCTCGGTGGCCTCTTTGATACCATTCTTTCAGGTCAAGCAGTAGTTCAAAAAGCCTCTCCCCTAGCCGACAAAATCGGCGAAACCTTATTTGACGAACGCTTTACCTTTTTTGAAGACCCCACTTTAGGCCCTTCTGCTTGTCCCTTTGACGACGAAGGTACACCCACCACCCGCAAAGTCTTGATAGACAAAGGTACTGTCACCGGATTTTATTGGGATCGCAGGTGGGCCGCTCGCGCCGGTGTACAATCAACCGGCAACGGTTTTCGTGGCGGATTGTCTCGCCCAGGCCCTGATTTGACTAACTTTTGCATTTCCCCAGGAAATACCGCCACTCAAGACTTGATTGCTAGCATGGACGAAGGTCTCATAGTAGAGCAGGTTTTAGGTGCCGGTCAGTCCAATCAGTTAGCTGGCGAATTTTCGGTCAATTTGGACTTAGGCTATAAAGTAGAAAAAGGCAAAATTGTGGGTCGCGTCAAGAATACAATGGTGGCAGGCAGCATTTTTGAAGCCTTTAAAAATTTGGCAGATTTGAGTAGCGAAGCCGAATGGGTAGGCGGTGCAGCCTATTTGCCGAGTATGCTGTTTCAACAGTTGGGTGTAGCTTCGAGGCAATAAGTTCAGTGCGGTTTTACTCGTTACCAGGCTCTGCCTGGTAATACATATCATGAGGCTCTGCCTCGAATTTGGATGAAAGCTTGCGAGGCAAAGCCTCTGGACATGGGTTCCCAGGCAGAGCCTAGGAACCAGTTAACCAGTTAAAACCAGTTAAACAAACATAGAAACAGTGTCGGCAATTCAACGCTTTGCTAATTCATGCAAATAGGTAAAAACAGGGAAAAATTTATAATGAAAGAGCCAAATGTCAAGGATGGAACTGGGAAGAAGAAAAAGCACTTTTTCTTTCTTTTACCTTTGGTTTTTTGCCTTTTAACTCTAGTGACTGGATGCGTTCAGTACGATGTCGGGGTTAACTTTGAGAGTCAAACTCGTGGCGAAATCGTGCAGCACATTAAACTGGGGGAAAGGTTGACGAGCTTCAGTAGCGAAACTGTTGCAGAATGGTTGAAAAGCGTAGAACGCCGGGTGAGGTTGCTGGACGGAAAAACTAAACGGCTTTCGCCCACAGAAGTTTTAGTGAGGATTCCTTTCAATAATGGATCAGAGTTGCAAGACAAGTTCAACCAATTTTACAATCCCGTCGCACCAACCACACAATATCGGGTTTCAAGTCCGCTAGAAACAGATTTGCCGAAGTTTGAATCTCACCTTAGTGTCAAGCAGAATAATTTATTATTGGTGCTGCGAAATCGGTTGAGTTTGGAATTGGATTTGCGCTCTCTTTCACTGCTTTCTTCTAATGGCAGTCTGCTGCTGAGTCCGGGGGGACTTTTGGAGCTAGACTTTAGCTTGAACACGCCTTGGGGCGCCGAAAGTATTGAAACTGTCGCCGGTGCGCTGATTCCCGAAAGCTCTCAGCAGGGAAAACAGTTAGTTTGGAAGATCAAACCCGGAGAAGTTAACTATTTGGAGGCGATATTCTGGATTCCCAGTCCCGTAGGAATTGGGGCGCTGATTATTGCCTTATTTGTGGCGGCGGGCATTGCTTTGAAATATCAAATATTGCCAGCACTTGGAATCGGCAAGAAACCCCAAAACATCGGTCAAACCTAAAGAGGATATGGGGAGCATCTCATATTTGTAAAAATACTTCTTCTGGCTCCTTCCTTCTTCTGGCTCCTTCCTTCTTCCTCTTTCCTTCTTCCTCTTTCCTTCTTCCTCTTTCCTTCTTCCTCCTGCCTCCTGCCTCCTGCCTCAAAACTCCAATTTCTAGCGGAGGGCTGCAAAGGTGAGATGCTCCCAGGATATGTCCTAGAGGGGCGGCTTAATCAATCTCTTAAATGAACTCTCAGAGCTGCAATAAACCCGCCCCTCCCCGGATATTATGGTTAATTGACCCGATTTGATTTTATCAAAAAAACTGAGAATATCTGTCAAAAAACAGTTGACAAATAGTAAATGATTTGCTTAAGCTGAATTGAGAATTAGGAACAGAGAAAATGCGATCGCTAAATTTCTTCTTCATCTTTCTGATTTGCTTGGCTCTAGTATTATTCAGCATCGAAAATACACAGCCAGTCGCGATTCAAGTTATCGAAGGCGTCCAAGTTAAAGCTCCGCTGTGCGTATAACTAATTGTAGCGACCGGATTAGGGGCAACACTAGCGTGGCTGTTCAGTCTGTGGTCGAGAATGCAGCGAACCCTCGCCTCGCGCCAAGAGATTCGCCAAGTTCGCGAAAAAGAGTAATGCCTAGGACGGGCTTTTCTTAGACATTTCCGTTATAAATTAGACAATTGGTGTAGGCTGGAATAATTCACCTAACCAAACCCAGATATGTCCAAATATGTACCACCAAGAATCGCTATTCAACGACTCGGAGTAT